>NZ_JBSXNV010000033.1:0-6348 GCF_056857795.1 Aliiroseovarius sp. B-4 | reverse complement strand
TTTCGTTTGACCCTTTCGGAACCAGAATTTGACCCTTTCGGAACCCACGTTTGACCCTTTCGGAACCCTGTGGATAGTTTCCTTTTATGGTATCAGTGAGTTAAGGAAGATTTTTGGCCCCGTAACATACTCCGTAGGTAACACTATTAACACTAGGCGTTTTGTTGATTCGGTCTTTGAAAAAAACCTGGGACAGTGTATGTGTTCAGATGTACACATGCTGAGAAGGGAATGAAATGACGACCAGCACCACAATGACGATCCGGCTCGACCCGCAGCTCAAGGCGAAGCTGGGAAGATTGGCGGATGGAACACGACGCAGCCGATCCTTTCTGGCGGCAGAGGCCGTGGAAACCTACGTGGATCGTGAGCTGGCGATCATCGAAGGCATCGAGCGCGGGCTTGCGGACGTGGAGGCCGGACGGACGGTCAGCCATGAAGATGCAATGGCCTCCCTGCGGCAGGTGATCGACGCGGCGGCGGACAACGCCGCGTGAGTCGACCCGTTCGCTGGTCAAACGATGCGTTGGCCGATCTTGCAGAGCAGGTTTCCTACATCGCCGCCGATAATCCCGCAGCAGCTCGCCGCGTGGCCGATGCCATCGACAAGACGGCTCTGGCCCTTGGCGACATGCCGATAGGGCGCCCCGGACGGGTGACAGGCACCTATGAGAAATCAGTGACAGGTCTGCCCTACGTTGTGGCCTATGCGATCACGCAGACGGGCGGCGCGGAAGAAATCGCGATTGTCCGTGTGATCCACACATCACGCGACTGGTCCCCCGAAGAATGGCCGGACTGATTTTCACTGATCCGGCCTGTTGATCCAGATCGCGCAATAGCTGGACCCGTTGTTCTGTTCGACCACCTGTCCGCCCGCGGTGCCGCAATAGATTCTTGGAAACTTCCCGAACTCGCGGGCATCGCCGCGCCCTTGTATCCATGCCATCGCCAGCGTCCCGATAAGCGCCCCTGTGGCGAGCATAGAGGCCAGCCACACCCAAAACCCGCCAAACCAGCGCCAGGCCTCTCTACGGGCCTCTCCAGCGGCTTGTGAGAGCTTTGCGCGTTCATTGTCGAGGTCATGCCGGATTCCGGCCATGGCGCTCTCAGCGGCCCTGGTTGCGGCCTGTGTGGCGCTGCGAGCCATCTGGTCGCGGTCAGATGCCAGAGCTTCCTGAATTTCCCCCGGCGCGTCCTTGGTTGCTTTTGCCATCTTCAAGGCAGCTTGTGCCACAGCTTGGTTCAGGGTTTTGGCCTCATCCTTGTCGAGGCTGGTGCGGGCTATATGCTCGATGCTGCGACGAAGGGCCGTCAATTCATCGACCAGTTCCTGAAACGGATCCTTGCTCATGTCTGATCCGCCTTGGCCGCTTCCTGATCCAGTTCTGCGAGCAGACCAACCAGTTCTTTCTGATCGACTTCACGGGTGGCGTTCTTGCGCAGGGTTGCCGCCATCCAACGGGCAATCTTCGGATCTTTCAAAGCGGCATTGGTCACGATGGCCCCGACGATGATTTTCCGCCGGGTCTCGCTGGCTTTTTGGCGGGTTTTAAGGCGGGCCAGCTTTGCCTGTGTTGATGCGATCTGCTGATCTATTGTCCGCGCCATTCTGGTTTCCTTTGTCACCGTCCCAAGTTGCTTTTAGGCTACCGTTGTTGTAGAGAGCAAGACACGAAGTGCCCACTTATACAAACGCTGCGCGTTTGTGTGGGCGGGGGAGACTGGCGTTTCCCCTCGACCCCTAAGCGAAGTGCGGCGCTGACATGGCAATCTATCATCTTCGAGCTTCGATGATTTCCCGCAGCCAGGGCCGCAGCGCCACGGCGGCAATCGCCTATCGCGTGGCCGAACGGATCGAAGACCGCCGCACCGGGCTTGTCTTCGACTATGCGGCGCGGGGCGGCGTCGATCACACTGAAATCCTCGCCCCGGATCATGCGCCGGATTGGGTCCGTGACCGATCCGAACTGTGGAACCGCGTCGAGGAATCCGAGACCCGCAAGAACAGCCAGGTCGCCCGCGAGGTGCGCGTGGCCCTGCCCGACGAGCTGACCCATGCGCAGCGTGTCGCCCTGGTCCGCGACTATGCGCAGGCGCAGTTCGTAGACCGGGGCATGGTGGCTGACATCGCCCTGCACGCTCCGGGGCGCGAAGGGGACGAACGCAATCATCATGCCCACATTCTGCTGACCACCCGTGAGGTGGATGCAGAGGGCTTCACCACCAAGAACCGCGATTGGAACAAGGTCGAGGTTCTTGAGGGCTGGCGCGAGGCATGGGCGCGGGACAGCAATGCGGCCCTAGAGCGGGCCGGCATTGAGGACCGCGTGGATCACCGGACGCTGGTAGCGCAGCGCGACGAGGCGCTTGAGCTGGCGGCGGCGGCACGGGAGCGCGGAGACGAGGGCGCGGAGCTGCACGAGACCGTGCGGGCCATGTCGCTGGATCGCCCACCCCTGCCCCAGCTTTCCCTCGGGGCATGGCAGCTCAAGGAGCGTGGCATCGAGGTTGCCGCCGTGCGCGTCTGGCATGAGGTCAAGGACCGTGCCGCGGAGGTCAGACAGGTGGTGCAGGAGCTGACCGGACAAGTTCGCGACTGGCTGGACCGTGCGGCTGATCGAGTCATGGACCGTCTGGGATCAGGGCAATCCGAGCTGGCGCTTGCCGGGGGGCGTGACGGCCGAGAAGAAGAACCTAACTTTGCCGCACGGTTGAAGGCATCATGGGAAGCACATCAAGGCCGAGAGAAGGTTCAGGAACCCGCCACGCCGGAGCGTGAGCGCGAGACGTCGCAGGAGTTCGCGGCACGGTTGCGCGAGGCGGCGACGGGGATCGACCGGGACAGTTTAGCTGACCGTGCCGCTGCGTTGCGCGAGGGCCGTGAGGCCCAGGAACGGCAGGTTGCAGAGGATGCGGCGCGGGAACAGGAGCTGACGCGCGAGCAAGAGATTGAGCGCGAGGCGGACAGCATAGCCGAGCGCGATCGTGGACTGGGCCACGGGCTATAGAAGGGCCCGTGGCCCCGCCCACGTTTGTGTGGCTTGGCGGGTGTTTCCAATGTGTGTATACTGAACGGTAGGAAAACCAAGGGGAAACCCCCGTGAAATACAGGCGGAAACACCATGAAGCTGACACTTGGACAGGCGGCAAAGACCGCGAAGCGTTCAAAGGGAACGCTATCAAAAGCTCTTAATTCAGGCGGCATCTCTGCGGAGAAGGACGACAAGGGGCGCTGGCAGATTGATCCATCAGAGCTTTCTCGGTGGATGTCCGCGAACCCGTTTCCGAACAGCCTTGAAAACCAATCGGAAACCAAAGAGGAAACGCATGGAAACAGCGCCTTAGGCGTTGAAGTTAAGATGCTTAGAGAGCGGATCGACGCCGTGACCGCCGAGCGAGATCGAGAGCGCGGCCAGCTCGTCGATCAGATCGAGGATTTGCGTGCCCGCCTGGACGGAGCGGAGGCTGAGCGGGTGCGGTTGAACGCGCTTCTGACCGATCAAAGAGAAAACCCCAAAGCTCCGGCCAAGCGGAGTTTTTTCGCACGATTGTTGGGTTAAATATTTGAGATCAATTATTTACTGAGCTGGTCAACTTGCTCGATACTGATGTAAACGTCCGACCCTCTTATTTCGACCGTGCCGATGCCAGATATTGTGCAAAGGTCGGAGTAGGAAACCATAAAACTGGGGTTGTCACACTCCGTTTCGATACGTTCGCGGGCGTCTCTCCCAGCATCTACGGTGACACCAAATGGATCGCGGTTATCATCGTAAAATGTGAAATTATCTTCACGGCTATCGTACTTGATGCGGCCAGAAAACATCACTTCGGTCCTATCCATCGAGTCGAGATATTCTCCGAGCTGGACTGGTTCTGCCAAAGCGGGCGTAGTCCCGATTAATAAGGCTATAACGGGCAGCGAAATTCGGTTCATGGCAATAACAACTCCTTGCAAGGTTGATTGTCGAGCGGGGTATTTCATGGGGACTAGTTTTCGGAATTTTCGGGTGTGGGACGGCGGTTTAATTCCGAAAACTCAAACAAAAATTCTGGCGCTGATATGGCCCCAGAACCCGTGTAGCTCATCTCAACCAAAGATCCGCTATGAACTAAGAAACGACCGGAAAATATGACATCATCCCCACGTTGTAGGGATAGCAACTCGGTGTAGACGTCACTTTGGGAAGGGGGGATCAGCGTATCCAATCCCAATGAAAGGTGGACGCCAGCCAGGACTGTGACACCGCCTATATCAATGCTGACGGCTCCTTTGCCCTGCATTCGTTGAATTCCAAGGATGGTTCCCGACCATCTTTCGACTGATGAAAGCTCGGCCAGTTGATTGTCGCGCAGGTCGAGGAGATCGTTGAACGCCAATGAGTTTGGCGCAGTGATTGCCGATTCTTGTGCAGCCTCTATTCGTGATAAAAATTCTGTTTGAGCGTCAGAAAGCCCAGATTGACTATCTGTTGGAGTGGGGAGCGTGGGAGAGAAAACGGCTATGGCGACAACGCCAACAACCGCCAAGGAAGAATACAATATCCAGCGTCTTGGACGACGTTTTTCACAGGCTGTACATCGCCGGGAACTTTTAAGATTGGATTTCCCACAAGAGCAAATCCAATAAGAGACAGATTCAGCCATTTATTTTGGCCGTGTCAGAAGTGCCATTAGACCAAGGATAATAGCACCTATTAGCCATATGAAAATAAGAAGTGTTACGCCGATTCCTGTGCCGATGGCGGCCCCAGCAGCTTCAGCGCCAGACAGGCCAGATTGAGTCTGGACAGCGCTTTGTGTGCCTCCCCATATCCACAACACCATTAGGATGTTGAAGCCCCAGAAGGCAAAAATCACCAGTTTTCCGAAAATGCCGCGCTTGGCTTTCCGCAGAACAGCGCCGCAAGACGGGCAGGAAGGCGCACTGGTGCTCACTCGGTGTTGGCATGATGGGCACTCGATCATTGCTGGTTTGGCCATAGAAAACTCCTTTTCAAAATTTCTAACGAGGGTGGAAAATTTTGCAATCTTTATAAGGGCATCAGGAAGGGGGCAACCATGACCTACACCCTCAACGTAGCCGTTCTTGCTTCTTGCAGTATGCCACGAAAGCCGCGCCGCTGTTTTTGGGGGGATTGCCTTTGGCCGCTTCGCTTTTGGCGAAGGAGAGCCAGTCAGAACGAAGGGCGTAGTAATCCCTGCCCTTCTCCCTGGCGATGCTACGCGCCTTGTCCTCTGCCCATTCCGGCAATCGGATCTCGGGCGAGAGGTCGCTCTGGGGTGAACGCGGACGAAAGATCACCAGGTCATCTGGGGTCAGTTCCATGCGATAGAACGGCGTGTGATCGTCCTCGATGATCTGGCGGATGTTCAGCCGGAACTTCTTCAGGGGGGCGTTGCTGCCGGTCTTTTCCTGAAGCTTGGCGAGGCCGATATGCCACTTTGGCTGACTGCCGCAGTGCTTGCGACCGATCTCATACAGACGGCGTTCCAGTGGGCGGCGCAGGCGGAAATAGTCGTTCGAGATCGTTATGACATCGTTGGCTTCAATCGCCCGCATGAACCAGTCAGACAGCACGACTTCGCAATAATCGAGCCGCCATATCCCTTCTTCCTGCATGACGAATCCGGCCTCGTCCACGAGGCTGAAAATCCGGACTTCACGCTTGCCGCCTGTGCGGATCGTCGTGGTAAACTGTGTCCCTTGTAGCCGTTTGAAGGCTTGCTCCAGCCGCTTGTAGTGGTTGCCCCCAATGGGACGGTTTGTGGAGATGGACAGCTCGCGGGCGCTGAACCGGACGCGTTTCCCGATCTTCTCGCCCCGGTTCTTCATGTGCATCAACTGGCTGATGCAGAAGATCAGAATATCCTTGTCCTTGATGGTGGGAAGGCCAAGGCCGGAGGGGACGATTTCCAGCCTGTTTTCGCCGTTCTGGTAAACCAGATGCCGCATGTCCGGCTTGGTCGCCAGGGAGAACAGGGGGTGCTCCATCGAGGCGGTGTCGTCCTTAGGAACAACATCCGCGATGTCGAGGATGAAAAAATCCTTCTGGGGGTGTCTATCGGGAAGCAAAGGCATGCTCACAGGCTACGGGAAATTTGACCCATCAGGAACCCTAAATTTGACCTATCAGGAACCGAGCTGAGGTTCGCACTATCGGGAACCAAAGTTTGACCTATCAGGAACCTCAAGAGACGATTTTTCGTTTGACCCTTTCGGAACCAGAATTTGACCCTTTCGGAACCCACGTTTGACCCTTTCGGAACCCTGTGGATAGTTTCCTTTTATGGTATCAGTGAGTTAAGGAAGATTTTTGGCCCCGTAACATACTCCGTAGGTAA
>NZ_JBSXNV010000032.1:0-205098 GCF_056857795.1 Aliiroseovarius sp. B-4 | reverse complement strand
CTACCTGGCTTGGCCCAGCGTCGCGTTCAGGCATCGCAATGTCATAACCCAATGTTTCCTTGGCTGCACGCCACTCACCATGAAACGCGCGGGCATAGGGATCAGCAAGCAGTTTCTTCGGATTGAAACGGTGGCCCCGATCCGGTTCATAGGGCCCGTGCGCCCGGTATCCATAAAGTGTTCCGGGTTTCAGACCCGGGACATATCCATGCCAGACGGGGCCCGTGCGGTCCGGCAATGCCACGCGCGCGGTTTCGCGCTGTCCGTCAGGGCTGAACAGGCACAGCTCGATCTTTGTTGCGTTCGCGGAAAAGACTGCGAAGTTGACGCCTTGGCCGTCAAATATTGCACCCAGACGGGTGTGATCTCCGGCGACGATGCTAAGGATAGGCGCGGCTTCATGCATCTGTTCTTAGGCTCCCGCCAAGTTGTTATATATATTCGCCATCCGCTGCGCCGAGACGTCCCAGCCCACAGGATGTTTCATCCCGTTGCGTTGGATCTTCTGCCACGCCGTCCTGTCGGCATAGATCGCCATGGCACGATCAAGTGCGGCACCCAGTTTCTCCGCCGTCGTTGGCGCGAACTGCAGACCTGTCGCACAGCCTGCGGCCAGTGCAGCCTCATTGGCGTCAATGACCGTATCGGCCAGACCACCGGTGACGGATACAATCGGCACCGTGCCATAACGCATTGCGCAAAGCTGGGTCAGGCCGCAAGGCTCGAACCGTGATGGAACCAGCGTGGCATCCGCCCCCGCCTGCATCAGATGCGCCAGATCTTCGTTGAACCCAATTTCGACACCGACATGGTCGGGATAGCGGGCGGCAAGTTCACGGAAACCCTGTTCCAGTTCTGGTGTCCCTGACCCCAGCAGCACAAACCGCGCGCCTTTCTCAAGGATCGCAGGCAACGCTTGCAGCGCAAGATCCAGCCCTTTTTGCTCTGACAAGCGGCTGATGACCGAAAAGAGCGGCGCGCTGGTGTCCGGGCCAAGACCGAAATGGTCCAGCACCGCTTGTTTGTTCACAGCCCTTTTCGCCAGCGTGCGGCTGGTGTAATTCTGCGCCAGAGCCGGGTCGGTCGCGGGGTCCCAGGCGACCATGTCGATGCCATTAAGAATGCCGGAAAGGTCCGCCTTGCGCGCCATCAAGACGCCCTCAAGCCCCATTCCGAACTCCGGCGTCATCAGTTCTCGTGCATAGGTCGGGCTGACCGTGGTGATCTGGTCTGCCTGCGTCAGACCACCTTTCAGAAAGCTGATCTGGCCGAAATACTCAAACCCGTCCTGCGTGAAGCCTTTGGGATCAAGACCCAAAGTGCCCATAGTCGTTGCCGGGAAATTGCCTTGAAAAGCGATGTTGTGAATGGTCAGGACACACGGCGGCGCAGCGCCAGCAGCTTGACGCAAATAGACCGGGGCCAACCCGGCCTGCCAGTCGTGTGCGTGGATCACATCGGGCATCCAGCCCGCGATACCGGTGCGCCCGATTTCGGCACCCAACCAGCCAAGCAAACCAAAGCGCAAATGATTGTCCGCCCAATCCACACCACTTTCATTCAGATAAATCTGACCCGGACGGTCATAGAGATGCGGCGCGTCGATCAGCAAAAGATCTATGCCGCTTTCACGTTTTTCCAATACACGCACCGGTCCGCCAAAATGCGATCCGACATTCAGGGCTTCTTTTGCCCCGCTCGCAAGATGCGCGATCTGGCGGTAAAGCGGCAGCAGGACGCGACATTCAACATCATGCGCACCCACAACGCGCCCAAGTGCGCCAACAACATCGGCCAGCCCCCCCGTCTTGACGAAAGGCGCGCATTCAGACGCAACAGAGAGTAGTTTGAGGGTCATTGCTCCAACTTGTCGATCATAGCTTGCGTAATGAGACATATCCCATTCTCGGAGCGCCGAAACCTCTCGGCGTCCTCTTTTGCGTTTTCGCCCACAACAAGCCCCGCAGGAATACGCACAGACCGGTCAATTATGACGTTCTTCAATCGGGCTTTGCGCCCGATACTGACATCCGGCAACGCAACCACACCATTGAGTTCGGAGTACGAATTTGCATGCACGCCACTGTGCAACAGGCACTGATTCAACTGCGCACCCGATATGATGCAACCACCCGCAACCATCGAAGAGACGGCCATGCCGCGCCGGTCTTCCTCGTTATGTATGAATTTTGCAGGTGGGGTCAGTTCGGAATAGGTCCAGATCGGCCAGCCATGGTCATAAAGGTCCAACTCCGGCTCGAAATCGGTCAGGTCGATACTTGCCTGCCAGTAGGCATCAATCGTTCCGACGTCTCGCCAGTATGCTTTTTGCTCAAACGAACTGGTCACGCAGGAACGGCTGAACGGATGCGCATAGGCATTGCCCGCCGCAACCAATGCGGGGATTATGTCTTTGCCGAAATCATGCTCGGACGTCTCGGACAAGGCGTCTTCACGCAGCAATTTGATCAGCAGTTCCGTCTTGAAGACATAGATGCCCATGCTGGCCAAGGATTGCGTTTCGTCACCGGGCATGGAAGGCGGATCAGCGGGTTTTTCAACGAACTCAAGAATACGGTCGCTCTCGTCGACTGCCATCACACCGAACGCGCTGGCTTCACTCCGAGGCACTTCGATGCAGCCGACGGTGACGTCCGCACCGGTCTCTACATGCTGTTTCAGCAACAGCGAATAGTCCTGTTTGTAGATGTGATCACCCGCCAGAATAAGAATGTATTTCGGGGCATACCCTTCGATGATATCGATATTCTGTGTGACGGCATCTGCCGTGCCAAGATACCAGTTACGCTCGTTCACCCGTTGTGATGCGGGCAGGATATCAAGTGACTCGTTTCGTTCTGCCCGGAAGAAGCTCCAACCGCGTTGCAGGTGGCGGATCAGGCTGTGCGCCTTGTATTGCGTTGCCACACCAATGCGCCGTATGCCAGAATTCACCGCATTTGACAGCGCAAAGTCGATGATCCGCGTCTTGCCGCCGAAGTATACCGCAGGTTTTGCCCTGACATCGGTAAGCTCCTTAAGGCGGCTACCCCGCCCTCCGGCCAATACGAATGCCATTGTCTCGCGTGCAAGTCTATGAGTTGAAACGCTCATTTCTAATCCCTCCCGTATCGGCGTCATCGCAGCGCCGAATCGTCATCCTGGCCTTACAATCATCTTAACCTCTAATGACCAGTTTGCTTGCATCGGTCAATTATTAATTCACTCTTATTTACTTATTGACTTCATCCGTCGTCTTGGTCACTTTCACAGCAAAGGCAGACAATGAAGACAGGGACACGATGGGCCAGGCTTTGACAATCAAAGGCGGAAAAACCAGCCCGGATACCCCGCGCCGGGGTTCAAACCAGAGCGGGATGCGCGCCTATAATGAACGGCTTGTTTTGTCGCTGATCCGACAAAGCGGTCCCTTGGCCAAGGCCGAAATCGCCCGCACCACTGGACTGTCAGCGCAGACCGTTTCTGTCATCATGCGTGCATTGGAAGCCGAAGGGCTGCTTGTACGCGGAGAGCCAGTGCGCGGCAAGATTGGGCAACCTTCCGTTCCCATGAGCCTTGCCAAGGATGGCGCTTTCTTTTTCGGACTGAAGGTCGGTCGTCGCAGTCTCGATCTCGTGCTCACAGATTTCCTGGGTGAGGTTCAGCACCGTGTCCGCATCAGCCACCCTTACCCGACGCCCGACAAAACAGTGAAGTTCGCAACCGACGCTGTCGGTCAAGTGCTCGATAATCTGCCCGAACAGCTCCATTCCCGCATCGCCGGACTTGGCATCGCCTTGCCCTTTCAACTTTGGGATTGGGCCGAAACGCTGGGCGTCGAAGATGCCGACATGCGTGATTGGAAAGACCGCGATATCGCCAAAGAGATTGGTGCGGTATGTGACTTCCCTGTATTTGTTTGCAACGATGCTTCTGCCGCCTGTGGGGCGGAATTGGTGTTCGGCAGTCAAAACAAACCCCAGGATTTTCTGTATGTCTTTGTCGGCTTCTTCATTGGCGGCGGCCTGGTGCTGGATGGTTCTCTCTTCACCGGGCGCACTGGCAATGCAGCCGCCTTGGGGTCGATGATGCTGTTGGCTCAAGACGGCAACCTGCGCCAGTTGGTCGATGTCGCCTCGCTGGCGGTGCTGGAAGGCGCGCTGGTCGAAAGCGGCGACGAATACTCCATGGCTTGGGACAATCCCGAAGGCTGGAACATTCCCGACGGCCCGCTCGATATCTGGTTGAACGATGCGTCATACGGTATCGCGCAAGCAGTTCTTTCCTCTGTCTGTCTGATAGATGTGGGGAACGTTCTTATTGATGGCTGGATGCCAGAGCACATGCGGGCGGAACTTGTCCGGCGTGTCCGGAAATACATCGGTAATACATCAGTCGCTGGCGTCGCAAAGCCCGATATCCTTGAAGGGTCGATCGGGTCGGATGCACGCGCCCTTGGTGCAGCCAGTCTGCCCCTTTCCGAACGCTTTTTGGTCGAGCGCGATACCTATCAGAAAGGCCACGCCAAATAGCTTCGCATGCTGCAAGGAACTGGGACCATCGGAGAGCCGGAAGACCACTGCCGTCTGCTTGCCCTGCCCTCCAACGTCCCATGTGCGCCGGGGCGTCCACCCGATATTAGATCCACGACAGAGCCATTCACAAAGCTCAGGCTCATTGAGCTACCAATCACGACGCCAGCCTTGAGTTCATCCGCTTCCTCTTTGAAGAAGTCCCTCTGAATCATCGTGTTGTTCCAAAGCGAGGAAAGCAGGCGGCCATTGGCGACAAACTTCTGGATGTCTGGCGGGGTTACTCTTGAAGAACCAAAGCATCGAACATAGCGAAGGCCGGGTTTGGCCGAAATGCAACAATCTCAAGTGTTTCTCCGTGTTCCGAGATGACCCGGAGCGATATGTTGGTTAGACTTCTCCGGTCGTTCAAGATCGTCGCGGACTGACAGGTCGTGTCACAAGATCAATCGTGCACGGCGCTTTCTGCCGCAAAGCACCACACAAACCGCCGCACCTTGTCTAATCTCATCATGTCCAATAACGTTGCTTTATCGGACGCGAGAAGATATGTTCGGCGACATGTCAGAAAACAACGAGAAATCGAGCTCGGACCCGAAAGTTGGCCCCTTACCCAACGAGGACGACGAGAGAGTCCCGCCTTCTGGTGAGGCTCTGACTCTCCCGTCGCATATGGCCGGCTCGGGAACTCTTGATCGGCTGGTCGACACGGCGCGGAACTACGCGGTGGCCTCGACGGCCGAGAACACCAACAAGGCCTACGCAGCCGACTGGAAGCACTTCGCACGGTGGTGCAGATTGAAGGGCACAGACCCGCTGCCGCCCTCACCGGAAATGATCGGCCTCTACCTTGCGGATCTGGCGTCCGGTTCAGGGTCCTCCCCTGCCTTATCGGTCAGCACCATCGAACGCCGCCTGTCCGGTCTCGCCTGGAACTACGCACAGCGCGGCGTTTCCCTCGATCGCAAGAACCGCCACATCGCCACGGTGCTCGCCGGGATCAAACGCAAGCATGCGCGCCCACCCGTTCAGAAGGAAGCGATCCTGCCGGAAGACATCCTCGCCATGGTTGGCACCCTAGGTTTCGACCTGCGCGGGCTGAGAGATCGGGCAATCTTGCTCCTGGGATATGCCGGTGGTCTCAGGCGCTCGGAAATCGTCAGCCTTGATGTCGGCAAGGATGATACTCCCGACAGTGGCGGCTGGCTCGAGATCCTCGACGACGGCGCGGTGCTGACGCTGAATGCAAAGACGGGCTGGCGCGAAGTTGAGATCGGACGGGGATCTTCGGAACAGACCTGCCCCGTGCACGCGTTAGAGCAATGGCTGCGTTTTGCAAAAATCGACTTCGGCCCAATTTTCACCCGAACCTCGCGCGATGGCAAGAAAGCCTTGGAGGCTCGGCTCAGTGACAAACACGTCGCGCGTCTGATCAAGCAGACCGTACTCATGAGCGGCATCCGCGCAGAACTGCCCGAGAAAGACCGCCTCGCCCTGTTTTCAGGCCACAGCCTGCGCGCGGGCCTCGCCAGTTCGGCCGAGGTCGATGAGCGCTACGTCCAAAAGCAGCTCGGGCACGCCTCTGCCGAGATGACCCGTCGCTACCAGCGTCGTCGGGACCGGTTCCGGGTGAACCTGACCAAGGCCGCAGGCCTGTAGCTTCGACAATCGGACAGATAGGCATCATGCTGCCTGCCCGCTCAACCGGCCATAGAAACTGCGCTCCAGATGCAGCTCCCCTGCCCGGGCTTTTTCGATCATGCCGCGCAGATACCCGCCCGGGGAAGCCACTTCGCCCGCCGCGTGCTTGTCAAACACCAGAACAAGCGCCGCTGTCGCGATTTGTGGACCGAGCCGGTCCTGTGCAAGGTTCCAGGCGTGTTCGGAAATGCCAATCATCGGCCTGAGTTGACCGGCAACCCGGTGCAGATCACCCCAATCCTTCAAGTACCCGCCCATGTTGTGCGCCCAGGACGCAAATTCAGGACAAGCCTGCATCACTGTTGGCAAATCAAGCGCTGCGCCACGCTTCTTGCGGGTTTCGGCCACCCAATCCTCCAACGCCCTATCCACTTGCTCTTCTGGTGGCGCATTTGGCACCATGCCCGCCGCGTTCTCTTTTTCTGAGGACTTACAGATTACAGGATAAAGTTGGTTTGTAATTAGTATATGCGGGTCAGAAATGACCTCCCTGGGGTTCATTTCTTGAGTCTGTTTAGTAACTTGCTCACTGGTTTCAACGGTGTTTTCCACAACCGCATCCGCCCGGACTGCCTTGAGATAAGCCGCCTCGACGCGCGCCTGAAGCTCCCTGAACCATGCCAACAGCCGTTCAAGTGTCTCAGAGCCCACATTCCGGCGTGGCAGGCGGTCCAGAAGCTCCTCGAAGAGGTTGGTAAACTGCGCCCACGGGCCTCTCAGCGCGCCGCTGACGGCCGCCTCGATCCGGGCGCGGATCATCCGGCGCGCCACCGTGACCTGGCGCTTCAGGCGCTGGCAGAGCTCACGCTCGGCCTGCAATTCGGCGTGCAGCTGCTCGAACTCCTCGACGCGGGCCGATAGCGGCGACAAATCGAAACCATAGGCCTCGACGATGCGCCCGTCTGCGTCCCTGCGTCCCCAACGCTTGCCGTTGGGGCTGTCCTTGAAGGCAACCACACCAATCTCTGCCAGGCGACGGGCATGGCGTTTGAGCGCCGACAGGGAAAAGCCCGTCTGCTCCATCAGATAGGCGTTGGACGCCCAGACGATCGGGCGCTGCCCCTCCTCCCAGTCCTGGGCCAGCGTAAAGGCTCCCAGCGTGTCGAGAAGCATCATGTCGCCGGCCTTCAGGCCGATATGAGCGCCCACGCGCTTCACAGCGACAACGGCCTGTCGCTTGGGTACACCTATCCGTTCACCGGCTTGGGCAAGCTGCTCAGCAACTCCAAGACCCGGTGTCGGCTTGCGCCAACCTGTATGTTTCATGCCTGTATTTCACCTCCGTTTTTGTGGAGGCAAAAGATCCCCGTTCGCCAAAACGACGTTCTTTCGTTGACAGTGATTCGCGGGAGCGGTATCCAGTAGGTGTCTAATCTAATCGGATAAGCTCTCGGGCCGGATCGGCTTGGGGGCTTTTCTTTTGCCTCAGGTCATGATGTCGTTGTCTCCTCGGATTGAGAGAGAAAATCCGCATAGAGTTGATCGAGGTTCTCCGAGAGAAACTCACCAAACGCAGCGGAGTCCTTGGATGTTAATGAAATGCTGTAAGCCCGCCCTGAGCGTCCGATGACGCCCTTGATCCTGCCTTCTCCGGCAGTCCAGGTCCGCCTGGCAGGCTTGGCCTTCGACGCACGGCGTTTCGGTGCCTTACCTGCCTCTGCCAATTTGCTGTGCAGTATTTCGAATTTTGCATCGCTGTTGAGTTGATCAAAGCCATCCATGGATAGGATAGTTTCAGCAACGGTGTGGTTTGATTTCACCGCCATCAACCTTTTGAAGTCTTCCCAGCGATCCCGCCCAATCTGTTTTGCAGGCCCAATTGCGTCAATGACATGCGCCGGAATCGTTCCAGCGACGGACAACATGCGCGAAAGCAGTGTGCCATCGATAGTGAGCGCCTGTTGAATCACGTCTTTGGCTTGACCCAAGTCGTGCAGATTCTTGGCAAAGAGCGCTTTTTCGATGAAAGACAGATCTGCCCGTGCTGTGTTTTCCTGCCCCTGCGCCAAAACGTGGGCGACGTCGTCCATTTCCTTAACCACGGCCCGCACCGGAAATCCAAGCACGCGCGCGACCCGCACACGACGATGTCCGAAGACCACCATATACCGGTTTGGGATTTCTGGATGGGGTCGCAGCAGGATCGGCGTGTCCTGCCCATTGGCAGAAATCGACGCCTTCAACTCCTCGAAGGCCTCATCGTCTCCGCTTAGGCGGTCATTTACAAATGAGGCATCAATGAACGCCGGATCGATCTCGACAATTGTTTCACCTTCGAGAAGACGTTTGGAGTTCTCCGCCAGACTGTCGATGGAAACCTTCATCGACTTCGACGCACCGCGCATAGCATAGCTGGAGCGCGCACCATCAATGGGTTTCTCGGTCGGTTGCCCGATCACGGATTTCAACAGATCTTTTCTGGCCATGTTGCTCTCCCTTCTGGGGTGATCACGCACCCTTCTGCACGGCTGTCAAAACTCATCTGCACGGCTGTCAAAATCATAGACTGTCGCGCCCCCAGGCCTGATGCACCAGATCAGCAATCTCGTCATTCACAGCATTGAGCGATGTGATCGCACGGTCATATGTCGAACGTACAAACTGTGACCGCTCAACCTCGTACAGCGTCTGCTTGGTGATTCCAGCATCAGAAATGGCTGTCGATTTTACCATTTGCGCTTCGAGCATCTGATTTGGAAACATTGCCTGCAAAAAGCCGACCATCTGCTTTTGCGGGCCGTCGGTCGGCTCAAAGCGCGTCACGAGGTATCGAAACCACTTCAGCCGCATTTCGGCGCCGGCTTCCCGAATGGTTCGCAAAATACCGCCAAGCATCAAAAGGAACTGGCTCATCGACATCACGTCCAGCATTTGCGGATGAACCGTAATCAAGACGGAGCTTGATGCGGTTAGGGCGGTTAGGGTCAAATAACCCAGCTGCGGCGGGCAGTCGATCACGACCACATCATAGCGATCCTCAACTTCTTCGAGGGCTTTTGAGATTCTGGTGAAGAAAGCGCGACCCTCGGACGGGTCGCGACTCGTAAGCGCGACAGGCGTATCGTATTCGTACTCCTGCAAATCCAGACTAGCGGGCACAATATCTAGATTTGGGAAATTCGTCGGCCGGATAACTGCGCTGATCGGTTGGCGCTCGTCGTCATAGCGCAGAGTCTCATACAGGGATAAAACAGAGTCTAACTCAGGCTGAATTCCATGTAACGCAGTGAGTGACGCCTGCGGATCAAGATCCACCGCCAACACACGATGACCTTTAAGCGCCAGATGTTGGGCAAGATGTGCAGCGGTTGTCGTCTTGCCGCTACCACCTTTGAAATTCACGACCGAGATCACGTGAAGTTCCTCGTTTTCTGTCCGGTGGGGCAGATACTGCCGCTTTCCGGGCCGACCATGAACGTCAAGATAGGCGCGGAGTTCCAGCATTTGCTCGGCGGAGTAGGAACGACGACCAGAAGAAGATGTCTCTGGCTCGGGCCCTTTGCCTTCAAGATGCAACTTCTTGATAGTTGATTGGGTGACACCGAGAAAATATGCAACCTCGGCCAGAGAGAATTGCCGCAACCCTTTCTGGGCGTCGGGTGGATATTGCTCCTGACGCAATATATTGAGTCTGTCAGAAATCAATTCTCCTTGTTGGAGGATGATCTCGTCGAAGGCAATCTCGCCCGTATCATTTTGGAATGGTGCTGCTTCCATTCTGTCGCCCCACTAAATATCGCTTTTATCGCGATTTCTATCCTTAAACTGTGAATACAGCGGAAGCTGGCTATCCACAACGATTATTTCTGTGGATGACCATGCACCGCTTTGCGACGCCAGAACTTGTAACGGTGTCTAAACCTTGCTGGCCAGGGGAATGTAACCGCTAAATCTGGTGTGCCGCTTCATTTTAGCACTCGCGCTAAGGCATCTATGTTGCAAGCAATGACATCTAAGTATTTGTTTCTTTATTATTTTTAGAATCTGCACGGCTGTCAAAAAAGGTTGAAGGAGCTGCTTTTAGATGAGCCCACCCGCGGCGCTGAGACGAACAACGGTTTCAAGATCAACGCGCGAATTGCCGCCGAGACAGCCGACCGGAAATTTCTGACAACAAGGTCAGGTCCGATGACCCGGAACAGGCAAGGGCGTCGAAGATGCTAAATTCAACACCCGATTCTTTTCAGTGCAAGGGTTGATCTGGCCGGGTGTCTCGACCGACCGACAACCGCGACCTCTCTTTCGAATCGCAGGAGATCGGCGTCTGTAGCGAAACATACTGGCAGTTCGCAGCCCTGTCGCGTTTCGCCATGACAGCAGTCGGGAATGAACACGATGCGTGAAGTCATTCGGGGTTTCGCAGACGGCGGCTTCGACAGTGGTATGGATGTCAAATGTCAGTGTGAAGATCGAACAAGCCCCTCGTCAATCTCGATGTAGGCGCTGTTCGAGTTAATGATGGTTGGAGTCGCGAGACCTGTCTCGAAAGGGTAGGGGGGTATTCTGGATTTCACTTTGTCGACGTGGGTTCCAAAGCCTGTCGTTCAGCGACCAAGAAAGAGGATGGGAAAATTTTACGCCAAACTGTGAACACGGAACGCCGTGGGGAAAGCGACGGTCTAAGGGCTTTTGGAGCCAACATCTGAAACATCGCGCTTGCGCAATCGCAACGCCGGATTTCCCTGCCGACTGCCGCCTGCGTTTCATCAACCACTTACATCTTCAGGCAGAACAAACAGCGGATGCTTTGTATGGGAAGAAAATTATTGTCTTGACCTATCAACGATTGTGTCGGAAATGACCTTAGATGGTTTTCGAAAGACGAATGCGCTTTCGGAATGAAAAGGGAATACGGTGAGGAATAGCCAAAAGGCGCTAAATCCGTGACTGCCCCCGCAACTGTGAGCGGCGAGCGACCCCGATGAGCACCACTGAACGCTCCGCGTTTGGGAAGGTTCGGGCAAGCGACAACCCGCAAGTCAGGAGACCTGCCATCAAGGATGCAACTTCAACCCGGGCGGGGTGTTCGGACAGGAGGCCATGATGGCTTTGCGGTGTAATCCGTGTGATATTTTACCTGTGCTTGCCCTGCGTTCTCGCGGAGGGCGATATGGGCATACCACGTCACAGAATAACCATCTGCACATCTTGCAGACATAGGGGCGCAACCTGTGGTCCGGGTTATGATCTGATCAAACGATTGCGTGCCGCCATTGACGCGGCAGGAGACACGATCAGCGAAGAATTTGAGGTCTCGGGCGTAGCCTGCATGGCGGGGTGCTCGCATCCCTGCACAATAGCTTATCACAGCACGCGCAAGGCAACCTATCTGTTCGGGGATATCGAACCAGATCAGGACATTGACGATCTTGTCGCATTTGCCCGGCAATATGCAGGTCTGGGGGATGGATGGTGTTCATCGGCCGAAAGGCCCGGTAAGCTGGGCAAACATACGCTCGCGCGAATTCCGGCAATGGTGCTTGCTGTGGAAGACAGCGAGGTGCGCCAGTCATGAACGCCGCAAGTCTTATTGCCGACAATATCAGCTGGGCACCGCACAAATCTCTTCCACGTCTCCTTCATCCCGTCAGTTTCAAGGTTGAGTCTGGGCAGGTGCTGGGGGTGGTTGGTCCGAATGGTGCTGGCAAATCCACACTGTTGCGCTTGATCTACCACTATCAACGACCGACATCCGGGCGCATCCTTGTGGATGGCAAAGATATCTGGTCTTTGCCATCTCGGGCTGCGGCTCGCAAGGTTGCCGCTGTTTTGCAAGAACAACCCGGCGCATTCGGTCTGACCGTCCGCGACATTGTCACTCTGGGGCGCACACCGCATCGTCAGGGGTTTTCGACCCCGGGTGCGCATGACGCCGAGATTGTCGATGCTGCCATAGGCCGGATGGACCTTCAGAATTTGGCATTCAGGGATGTTGGCACATTATCTGGCGGTGAACGTCAACGGGTCATGGTCGCGCGCGCGTTGGCGCAACAGCCACAGGTTCTGGTTATGGACGAACCAACCAACCACCTCGACATTCGTCATCAGCTTGAGATCCTGTCCTTGATCCGCACCCTTGGCCTTACAATTGTCGTGTCTTTGCATGACCTTAACATGGCAGCCGGAGTTTGTGATGCAGTTCTGTTGCTTGAGAACGGACATTGTAAGGGCTTCGGCCTTCCCGAAGACGTCCTGAACGAACATCTGGTGTCGCAGACATTTCGGGTCAAGGCACACCGCGAAACCCTCAGCCTCAGCCAAACCCGGCACCTGTCTTTCCAGCTTCCCGATTAAAGGAAATCCCAGATGAAAATGACGTATTCTTCGACCGTGTTCTGTGCCTTGCTGGCATTAACGTCGACAAGCGCCTTTGCGCAAGCAACCGTGCAAAGCTGCAATCGCGAGGTGACAATTGACGAACCACCCAAAGCGGCAATCTCAAACGACGTCAACCTGACCGAAATGATGCTGGTTCTGGGGCTGGCAGATCGCATGGTCGGTTATACCGGCATTTCCGGGTGGAAGACGCTGGATGCCTCCATGACAGCGGGCATAGAGGAACTTCCAGAGTTGTCCTCCAAATACCCCAGCAAAGAGGTCCTCATCGGCGCGGGGGCTGATTTCTTCTTCGCGGGCTGGAATTATGGCATGAAGGTCGGCGGCGAAGTCACGCCTGAATCGCTCGAACCGTTTGGTATCAATGTCTACGAGCTGACCGAAAGCTGCATCCATATCGGTGAAAAAGCCGCCGCCAGCATGAATGATATGTACAATGACTTATTGAACCTTGGCAAAATCTTTGACGTCGAGGAAAAAGCCGTTGATCTGGTCGAAGGCTATCGTGCCGAACTGGCGAGCTATACCGCCGGTTTGTCACTGTTGGACGAAGCGCCGCGTGTCTTCGTCTATGACAGTGGCGAAGACGCGCCCTTTACGGCGGGTCGCTATGCCATGCCAAATGCCCTGATCGAGGCAGCGGGCGGCACCAATATCATGAACGATCTCGAAAAAAGCTGGTCTACGGTGGGTTGGGAAGCTGTGGTTGAGCGCAACCCGGAAATCATCGTGATTGTAAATTACGGCGAAGTGACCGCCGAAGAGAAGCGTAACTTCATGATGTCAAACCCGGCCTTTGCCGATCTGGACGCCGTTAAAAACGACCGTTTCGTCA
Organism: Aliiroseovarius sp. B-4; assembly: GCF_056857795.1. Taxonomy (NCBI): domain Bacteria; kingdom Pseudomonadati; phylum Pseudomonadota; class Alphaproteobacteria; order Rhodobacterales; family Paracoccaceae; genus Aliiroseovarius; species Aliiroseovarius sp. B-4. Next base: position 191,694 of record NZ_JBSXNV010000032.1, on the reverse strand, counting down.
GTCTGGAATATGTCGAAGCCACGCCGGGGCCGCGCAATGTTCAGGCCGTGAAAAAGCTCGCCTCGGCATTCAGGGTCGAATGAAATGATCGCGAAGGCAGCCGCAATCCCTAAAACCAGTTTCCGCTTCGTAATAGGGGCTGGGCTGGTTCTGCTGCTCTTTTCGCTTTCTGTGGCCATAAGTGTAGGGGCCATATCGGTGCCCTTATCAACCGTTTGGGGTGTCTTGATCAACAAGATCGCCCCGGATACCATCGCCCAAAACTGGCCCGCCGGACACGAGGCTATCGTCTGGGACATTCGCTTTCCCCGCGCAATTCTTGCTGGTCTCGTCGGGGCAGGCCTGGCCATGGTCGGAGGCAGCCTTCAGGCTGTCACGCGCAACCCACTCGCCGATCCTCATTTGCTGGGCATATCTGCCGGCGGGGCTTTCGGGGCCATTCTGGCGCTTTTGCACACCGGCATGTTTCTGGGCACTCTGACGGTGCCTTTGTTCGCCTTTTTTGGTGCGCTTGGCGCGACACTTTTGGTTCTGACGGTGTCACAGATTGCCTCGGCCACAAGTGCCGATCGCCTGATCCTGGCTGGGGTGGCAGTGTCATTCATCGTCATGTCGCTTGCAAATGTGCTGATCTTTCTGGGGGATCCCCGTGCGACGCACACGGTTGTCTTCTGGATGCTGGGTGGCTTGGGTCTGGCCCAATGGGGACAGTTGATCTATCCGCTGGTGATCTTGGTGCTGTGCGGCTCATATCTTTGGCTGAAAGCCGGCAATCTGAACGCAATGACCATTGGCGATGAAACCGCATCGACCCTTGGCATCCCGGTGGCGCGGTTCAGGTTGATGATTTTTGCCATGGGTGCGCTGATCACGGGCGTTATGGTCGCATTCTCGGGCATCATCGGCTTTGTTGGCCTGATGGTTCCGCATATTGTTCGCCTTCTGGCCGGAGGGGATTATACCCGTGTTCTGCCAGCATCCGCATTGTTCGGTGCCATTTATCTTTTGTGGTCGGACATCATCGCCCGCACGGTATTGGCCCCGGACGACCTGCCAATTGGCATCGTTACCGGGCTGATTGGTGGCGTGTTTTTTGTTTGGCTACTCAGACGGCGTACCGGTTGACTTCTGTTCAACAGAGCGTGTCGATCCAGGAAAGCAAAATCCCGTTTGAAGTCACACCACAACTCCCTTTCCGTTCATTCATATTCACGTCGATCAGCAACAAACACGTTGCTTGTGCGATGTCGCACCTGTTCAAGTTTCTCGCCGCAAAGAAAAAGGGTCGACTGCAAACTTAGCTCTTGAACCTCAAGCCACTGTAGACCCTACATTGCTGCTGTTGATTGATTCTGGAGAGAACACATGGCGGTGAGTACCGATAACGAGCGTCGCGACATCCAACCTGAACATGAACATGATCATAAGCATGATCATTCAGGGCATAAGCACGACCATACGGCGCACAAATCGGATGGTAGCGCCTGTTGTGGCGGAGGCGCAGCGCAAGGGAATGTGATTCCGTCTGCACCTCCGCCCGATGAGGGACGGAGCTTTCAAGTCAGCGGTCTGGATTGCGTCGAAGAGGTTTCGATCCTTTCCAAAGTGGTTGGCCCAAAAGTTGGCGGTGCCGATCATCTTGCCTTCGATGTGATCAACGGACGCATGACGGTTTTGGAGAGCGCCGAGCAGATTTCCGATGGCGAAATCGTCAACCTGGTCGCCAGCACGGGAATGACTGCCCGGCCTTGGAACGCCGAAAGCGCCAGCGCCGATCAAGCGGCACATCTTGCCAAGCAGAAATTGTTCACGTCCCTGAGTGGCGGATTTTGGGCCGCAGGGTTCGTATACCATATCGTGGAAACCGGTCTGGGCGGTGCGCTTGGCTTGTTCTCGGGCCATGGCGAGTCAGCGATGCCGGTCCTTGAGGCCGCTCTCTTTGGTTTCGCAATCCTCTTCGGGGTATGGCTTGTCGCGCCAAAGGCCTGGTCGTCTGCACGCCGCCTGTCTCCCGATATGAACCTGCTGATGGTTGTGGCCGTTGCAGGTGCAATCGTACTTGGTGAATATTTTGAAGCTGCAACCGTGGCGTTTTTCTTTTCACTGTCGCTCTATCTGGAAAGTTGGAGCGTTGGACGGGCCCGAAACGCGGTCTCGGCGCTTTTGGATCTGGCGCCGCCCACGGCGCGTGTCCTGAAGGATGACGGATCAGAGGCCGATGTTCCGGCCGCAGAAGTAGCCGTGGGGGCGCGGTTTATCGTCAGAGGGGGTGATCGCATCCCGCTTGATGGTGAGGTCATTGATGGGGCAGGGGCTGTGGATCAGGCCCCGATCACTGGCGAAAGTGCGCTTGTTCCCAAGGAAGCAGGGGACGATGTTTATGCGGGCACGATCAACGGAGAGGGCACGCTTACGGTCCGCGCAACGAAAGCGGCAACCGATACGGTCTTGTCAAAAATCATCCGCATGGTTGGCGACGCGCACTCGAAACGTGCCGAGGTCGAACAATGGGTCGCGAAGTTTGCCCGGATTTACACGCCGATCGTGATGGTTCTGGCGGCAGCAATCGCCGTCTTGCCACCCCTCTTTTTTGGCGGCGCCTGGGATTATTGGTTCTACAACGCTCTGGTCCTGCTGGTGATCGCGTGCCCCTGTGCCCTCGTCATTTCGACTCCGGTATCCATTGTTGCCGCCCTTGCTGCATCCGCTCGGGCCGGCGTGCTGATCAAAGGCGGGGCCTATGTCGAGGCACCCGGTCGCACCACCGCACTTGCGATGGACAAAACCGGCACCATTACCATGGGCGAACCCGAAGTGGCCGCTGTCTATCCCTTGGGTGACGCATCTAAATCAGAGCTATTGGCCCTTGCCGGTGCCCTGGAGGCGCGGTCGTCGCATCCTCTTGCGCGCGCCATTCTTGGCAAGGCTGAAACCGACGGGATTGCAGTGCAAGCCGCCAAGGACACCCGCACCGTCCCAGGTCGTGGGTTGGTGGGGCGCATCGACGGAAGAGATGTCTGGCTTGGATCGGATCGTTTCGCAGAGGAAAAAGGCTTTGGCGAAACCATCCCGTCAGACCTTCGGAATCAGATTGAAGGGGCCGGAAGCACCTTGGTCGCGGTTGGCGACGAAGGCGGCGTAACCGGTATTCTTGAACTCCGCGACCGCATTCGCCCCAACGCCAAGGGCATTGTTGCACAGCTTCATGCGCAGGGCGTCAAGACAATCATAATGCTGACGGGCGACAACGAGCGGACAGCACGTGCCGTGGCGGCCGAGGTCGGCATCGATGAAGTCCGCGCGGAACTCTTGCCCGAAGACAAGGTGACAGCCATCGAAGAGCTGGTCGCGCAACATGACATGGTTGCGATGATTGGCGACGGGGTCAACGATGCGCCCGCTATGGCGCGCGCGCATTACGGGATTGCCATGGGGGCCGTTGGCTCTGATGCCGCCATTGAAACGGCCGATATCGCGTTGATGACAGATGATATCGGCAAGGTGCCTTGGCTGATCGGTCATTCGCGCAGAACAATGTCGATCATCCGGCAGAACATTGGCATCTCCCTGGCCACTAAGGCTTTGTTCGTCGGCTTGACCGCGTTTGGTATGGCTACGATGTGGGGCGCTATCGCAGCCGATGTGGGTGTCTCGCTGGTGGTGGTCGCCAATGCGCTGCGCCTTCTGCGGGCTCGCGAAACCCCCAACGATGACCAGGGTGGAGAAAAAATTGGCGAACAGATGGCGAAAGGCGCGCTGGCCCATGGACATTGATCAGATCGCTGCGTGTCGGCCGTCTTGCCGGAATAGATCTTCCACAAACGGGCAACCCGTTGGCTGAGACGGCCGCGCCGCAGGGCGCAGCCCTTGTCAGGAAAAACGTCGGCGCAGAACAACGTTGAAGGCTTCAATCGCCACCACCATGACAATTACCGCAACAGTGGCGCTCGCGGCTTTGTCATATTGGAAAGAGCGCACATAGGTCTGGATGTAAAAACCAATCCCCCCGGCACCGACGATGCCAAGGACCAGCGACTCGCGCAGGTTCAGCTCAAACCGAAAGATTGTGTCGCGCGCAATCACGGGTGCCATCTGTGGCCAGATCGCATACCGAAGCCGCGCGAGTGTTCCCGCGCCCGCGCTTTCCAAGGCGGCAAGGGGCGCGCGTGACACGCCGTCGATTGCCTCGGCATAGAACTTGGCCAGCATGCCCGTCGCGTGGAACGCAACCGCAATGATGCCGGGCAGGGGACCAAGCCCGACCGCCCCCACCATCAGCATCGCCACTAGTATCAGCGGAATGGCCCGGATGATCGCCAGCACCGTTCGGATCGGACGAAAAAACACCGGTGGGGCCATCGTCTCGGACGCAAGAAGCCCCAATGGGACAGACAGGAAGACAGCACCAAGCGTCCCGATAATTGCAATTCTCAGCGTCTCGGCGCTGCCCTTGATGATATCGTCCATCACCGAAGGATCGGGCGGGAACATGCGGCCCAGGAAATCGGCTATCCTTGTTCCGGCCGAGGCGAGACGTGTCATTTCGACATCGGTGGTGATCAACGACCAAAGGACTGCGCCGCCAACCAATAGTGCGGCCAAGAAGCTGCCGGACCCACGTGAACGCATCAGATCACCGCCCTGAGGCCGTTGGCCGGTATCTGCACGGCACCACGATAAAGCTCTGTCGTAGCGTCATCGGATAACTCGGTCGCGGGCACATCGAATGCGATCCCCCCATCCCGCATGCCGACGATGCGCTGTGCGAAACGCCGCGCAAGTTCGGGTTGATGCGATGAGAATAGAACGGTCGCGCCACGCGCGCGTGCTGCCTCTGTCAACAGTGTCAAAATCTCGGCAGCGCGAGTCGGGTCGAGACTGCTGACCGGTTCATCCGCCAAGATCAATTGCGGTTCTTGCGCCAGGCATCGGGCAATGGCGACGCGTTGCCTTTGGCCGCCACTCAGGCTATCGACCCTGCGCCTTGCAAGGTCCGCAATTCCGCAATCGCCAAGCGCACTCTGTGCGACCTGAAGATCGTATGATGTGGGCAATCCAAGAAAGGCTCGAAGCGGCGACATCCGTCCAAGACGACCGTTGAGCACGTTGCGCAGAACGGTGGCGCGTTCGACCAAAGCAAATTCCTGAAAAACGAAGCCGGTGGTCGGGCGATGGGCCTTCGGCGGCGGGCAATCCGGATCAAGCGGGTTGCCGAAGATCGAGACCCGGCCTTGCCAGTCCCGAAGCCTGCCATCAAGCAGCGTCAGACATGTCGTCTTGCCGGCGCCGGACGGTCCAAGAAGCGCGACGATCTCGCCTGCCGGAACCGAAAGCGACAGGTGTTCCAATGCCGGGGTGTCTGCACCGGAATGGGAGAAACTGACATCGTCGACTTGCGCGGCAACTTGCATCACAGAAGCCCGTATCGTCGCGCCATCTCCCGCACCCCATCGTAGGCACCGGGATCGGAAAGGACATAGCCGTCGGGTCCGTAGAGATAACGGAGCATTTCTCGGTTCTCGGGTTGGTTCAGCTTCATCATGGCGTCGACGAACCTTGTTTGAACACCATCGTCAAGCCCGGGACGCGCGATTACGACATGGCTCGGGATCGCTTCGCTTTCCGCAATCCAAGTCACCTCGGCCTGTTGTTCGGGCGTAAGAAGCAAATCTGCATACTGGCTCGCGCCCGCGGCATCGACCAGACCCTCTGCCATTGCTTGCATCGCTTGTTGATATCCACCGGCAAAATAGACGCGTCCAAAGAAGGTCTCTGCCTTTTCCGGACTTTCGATCAGGCCCGCATTGATGAATTCGGCGAGCGGATAAAGATAACCTGATTCCGAAATCGGGTCGGCGAAGGCAATGTAGCGACCGCGCAGATCGGCAAGCGTCTTGATACCGCTGTCGCGGCGCACGAAGATGCGGCCAGTGTAGCTTGGCGCATCGCGATAGACTTCGGACAGAAGCGGCACGGCGCCGATCTCTGCCTCTGCCAACACAAAGGGCAGCGCGCCCATGAAAGAGATGTCCGCGTCGCCGTTGCGCAACGCTTCAACTGCGGCGGCATGGTCAATAGTCACAAACCCTTCGACGGGCACTCCGATTTCACCGGTCAGCCAGCCCGTGACCGCCTCGATATCGCCGAGTAGTTTCTCTGGGTTCTCCTGCGGAATGAAGGCAAGGCGCAGGGCGCGTTCCTGCGCAACAAGCGGGTTTGTGGCAGCCAAGGCGATCGCTACGCCAGCCAGAGTCAATACGGTTCTTCGGTTCATTTGGATTGTCATCAGAACGCCCTTTGGTCAATTGCGGCGGCTTGGGTTTGAAAAGCAGTCCAACTTGCCTCGGCGGTTGCCCAGTCACCTTCGCGCACCGCAGAACCAACATCAGCAAGTATTTCCGCCAACGCATACACCTCGGGCCGGGCGGCAAGATTGGACATCGTACTGGCATCGGCAGAAAGATCTGCCGCCACGGTGTCGGTTAACAGAAGGATGTGCTCGGCATCCCGCCGGGGCAGCAGCGTGTCCAGCGTCGACGCGAAGGTCGTCAGTTCCGTGAACGCAAGGCGGAAGGCGGTGTTTTCGTCGTCAAACGCCTCGTACGGCTTGTCCGCAGAACCCACGGTTTCGATATAGGCCGTGAGGTCCGCACGCTCTGATGCGGTCAAGCCAAGAGATTTCGTATCGTCGAACCAATCCACAACTGCGGCCAAAGTGGGCAAGGATCCATCGTGGAAATACGGGGCCGTGTAAGCCGTCCCAAGCAAAGTGGGTGTGTCAAAAGCGCCTGCGCGCGCATCAACATAAGGCGCCGCAGCCGAGCCGATATCGTAGGCTTGCCGGTCGAGGAAATTTCCGTCCGGCACATGGCAACTGGCGCAGGATCGTTCGCCAAGCCCCGCGAAGGGACGGTTGAAGATCGCTTCGCCGCGCCTTGCCGCTTCGGGGGCGGCGTCGGTCAACTTGCCATCTGCGGTCAACTTGGAGTTTGGCAAGAAATCGAACTCAAGCATATAGGCGACCAACGCGTCCAACATGAACGGCGTCGGTTCATCACCGCCAAACTCGCCCACAATGACGTTGCGCGTGAACTCTCGCAAAGAAGCAAAGCGACCGTCACGACCGTAAGGCCCGGTAAAGCGCAAGCCCCGCAGGCTTGGTATGTCGATGGGATCGTCACGCCGATCGTTGAAGATCGGGTTGAAAAAGGCACCATCCACGTCGATGGCACCGGGTTGGTGACTGGCACCGGGAATGAACAGCCGCTGGTTCACGTCCGACCGGTTGTGGCATGTGGAACAGGCAATCCCAAGGTCACGCGCCGGGCTGCCGAATATCTGCGCGCTGTCAAACAGCATGTCGCCATAGGCAACGAGTGGAAGGTCTACCTCGTCGATGCCCCGTTCCTCGAAATTGAGAACGAGCCGCGGAAGCGGATCCTGATCGAATATGTCCGATCCCGGTGGCAGGCTGGGCGGCACGTCGATAGCGCGTCCGCTTATCGCGGCGATTTCTGGCAATGTGTTCAAGGTGTGGCGTGGCGCAAAGCTATCCACGAGATAGTTCCGTTCAAGATAGTCAGAAATCACCTCGCTTGCGGCGACCATGGTCGCCCGATCAGCGGATATCGCACCTGTCCCCAGTATACCGGACGACCCGGCACCACTGTTCAAGTCCAGCCATGCGAGGCCGATGTCACGCGCCGCGTCAGGATCGGCAGCAGTTACGCCATCGGCAAATGCACGATAAAGATCGCGGCCCGTCTGCACCGCTTCTCGTGCATCCGATGGGTCAGTGGCGACCAATGCCCGCCCCAGTTCTTCCTCGATCCTGAGCGCGATCAATCGCGTGGCCTCGGCGAAAAGCGCCTGTCGATCCTCTTGCTCGATGGCCTTTAGCAGCCGCGAGGTATCAACACCGCTTTTGGCTCCCAGCGATTTCAGAGCGCCGTTGGAAAATTCGGAATTGCGATGGGGTTCAGACCAAGCCGTCGCAACCTTGTCCCAAGGCAAGGGTTCCAGATTTCCCAGAAAAAGCGTCAGGCGATAGGCCGCGGCCTCTGGAATCCATGGCGCCTCTTTTGCAGGCGTGGCCGAAACCGGCCCTGAAAGAACTGCCGCACAGATAAACGCCGTGAAAAACAGCCTCTGAAAAATCAAGATCAACAAAGCCTCCGAAATTGAAAGTTAGCCATGGCTAATATATCTACCCAAAGCAAACAAGTTGTCAATCTATCCTTCTCGCTTCATTGTAGGGCTATGACAAAGCTGGAATCGAATGACCGTGAAACCGTCGAGCCCGTCGTTAGGGCACCTGAAGCACAAGCAGAGGGGTTTGCGACGGTCCGCCAGGCCCATGAATCCGAAATGGCAGAGGATTACGTGGAACTGATTGCCGAGCTCATCGAAACGCAGGGAGAAGCGCGACCGGTCGAGATCGCCGAGCGCCTTGGGGTCAAACCACCCACAGTCACCAAGAACATCTCACGGCTCAAGGCTGCGGGGTTGGTTCGCCGAGAGCCCTATCGCGCCATTTTCCTTACCGAAAACGGTCAGGCACTGGCCGAGACCTGCAAGCGGCGCCACCGGATCGTGGTGGCGTTTCTGAGGGGACTCGGGATCGACGAAGAAACAGCCGAGCGGGATGCAGAAGGCATCGAGCATCATGTCAGCGAGGCGACACTTAAGGCCTTTGAGCGCCACATTCTTCAAAACAGTTGAAACCGATGGCGACGACCGCCGGAAACACCCTCATCAGAAACTGGAACGTCGCCCCCGTCACTGTGCCCGATCACTCGTGCGTCAAGCCAAAATGCGGGTGAGGGTGGTTGAGACAAACATGCCCAGCAATCCAAACAAAATTGCACAGCGCGCCGCATATTGGGTCGTGTCGAGACGATTCCCTTGCTGTTTCCTGGCCAGGAAAGCGACCAAGATCGCTTTCGTTCCATGCTCGACCAGAATGGCCGCAACCGCCGTGAGAGGCCCAACAGCCAACAGTTTTTTGGGAACTTCTTGCGGTTATCCCAGCCAGACATCGAGAAACAACATCAGAACCAGGCCAATTGCCAGACCGAGGGTCGCTTTGTTCTGATGTCCGCTGCGATGAGTTTCTGGGATGATCTCGTGACTGATCACATAGAGCATTGCCCCGGCGGCAAAGGCCAACCCCCATGGCAAGATCGGCTCGGACAAAATAATAATACCCGCACCCAGCAAGCCGCCAACAGGCTCGACCAGACCGGTCAGGGCTGCGATGCCCCATGCGCGAAGTTTGGAATATCCTTCCCCTAACAGTGCAACTGCGACGGCAAGACCCTCTGGAGCATTCTGAAGCCCGATACCGATGGCAATAGGCAGCCCACCTTCGACACCACCAGAGCCGAATCCCACGCCGACCGCGAGACCTTCGGGGAAATTGTGGATCGTGATCGCGATGATAAACAGCCAAACCCGTCGGAGCGACGCCGCTTCAGGGCCTTCACGCCCTGTCTTGAAATGCTCATGCGGTAGCTTCTCGTTCATCAACGCCACAGCGCCCATGCCAAGCAAAATTGCGATACTAACAATCGCGGCAGGGGCCGCTCCGTTCTCGAACATCGGTTCGGCAGCATCAAGTGCTGGGATGATCAAAGAAAAGAACGACGCCGCCAACATCACACCTGCGGCAAACCCCAGCGAGAGGTCGCGTGTCGCGCGCGACGGAACACGTCCCAAGAGAATGGGAGCCGCGCCAAAGGCAGTCATCAGCCCCGCCGCGAGACTGCCAAGAAATCCTAATGCGATCGGAGAAAGGGCGTCCAAGTCGAATCCAGTCTAGTTTTCAGCGTAAAACATAGAGATTTCGGTCGACCCGTCTTGGCTGGTCAGAAACACATCGCAGGCCTCGCGATCATCTTTCGAACCCATACCCGGCGAACCACAAGCCAAGCCTGGCACAGCCAGACCGACCGTATCGGGACGTTCTTCAAGAAGCCGACGAAAGCCGGTGGCCGGGACGTGGCCTTCGATCACGTGGTCCTCAAGAAAGGCAGTATCAAAAGAAGCCATGCGCTGTGGCACCCCGCTGTCGAGCTTCAGACGAACGCGCCATCCGCCAAACATGTCATCGTTGGCCGGTGCAAACCCGTTCTCTTCCAATGCTCTATCCAGCCAAGACAGCATCCGCAACCATTGGTTTTCTTTACATCAAGCTGGGCAGGCTCGGGCAAGTGCCGTATCTGCGACAAAACCGCTAAATCCAATGGGCGAGGGCGGCGACTTAGGACTTCAATGCTCAAAGCCTTTCGTTCTCATTGTTCGCAACCAGAGTGGCGAGGTGGGTTTCGAGCCGCACACGAGCCTCTTTCAACCGGGCACCGGCCTGGGCGTCCTGTGTCTTGTCAGCCGTTGCAGCAGCAAGCCGGTCATCTGAAAGCGGGTCGGTTGGACGCCCATCGACGAGCACTTCGTAATGCAGGTTGGGTCCGGTCGCGGTGCCTGTCGCGCCAACATTACCGATAACGTCCCCTGCCATCACACGTTGCCCCTGCGCGACACCCTCGGGAACCGCGCTGAGGTGGGCATAGCGGGTTGTCGTATTCGCACCATGCGCGATCTCGACGACGCGCCCATAGCCACCGCGCCTACCGATAAAGGTGATCCGGCCAGGCGCGGTCGCATGAACCGGCTTGCCTTTCGCAGCCGCGAAATCAACGCCCGTATGCATCCTGACATTGCCGTAAACCGGGTGACGGCGCTGACCGAAAACCGAGCTGAGCCGTGCCCCGTCAACGGGTTGGGCAAAGACGCGCAACACTTCGCCATCGACGTAGATTGTTGCCCGGCCCGTTCCATCCTCTGGCCAGACCACTTCATAGAGGACACCTCCGAGGTTGAGCGCCGCGAAGGTAATCTCAGGCTCCCCAATCCGCTCGTTCCCAAGACGGGCTTCCCGCCAAAGGACCTTGAGCTTTTCGCCCCCTTTCAACTCGCGTCGAAAATCGACGGTGCCACCCAGCATCTGCGCCAGATCGACGGCGAAGCGGGCCGGAATATCCGCCTGTTCCAACGCCTCAAAAAGAGAGCTTTCAATGACGGATTCTCCTGCCAGGATCAACATGTCAGGATCGGGATTGAGCGTTCGGGTCATTGTTCTATCCCCGAAAAGCGCCTCGATGATCACGCCGTCATCAACGCCAAGCGCCACGCTGCGCAGCGCACCTTCGAGCGTCTGAACGACTGTCACCTCATGGCCCGGCCGCAAGCGCCGCAGATCGAATTCCGCACCGAGGGCAAGCGCCGCCTCTGCCCGATCCGGCCCTTCTAGACCGGCCTCCTTGAGAAGCGCATCTAGTGTCTCACCGGATGCAATTTCTCGCGACCAGGTCGTCAGCGGCGCACGCGCCGGAGCCTCTGCTTCGTTGAACGACACCGGGTTTGGGATGGGCGGAGGTGGAGCCATTGGAGTTGAATCGGGGAACGCTGCTGCCGTCGCCTGTAAACTCGTCACTGCGACCGGCGGCTCTGGCAATGTGCTAGGTGCCCATTCGCCCAAAGTCGCGAGCGGTTCTGGTACGGGGCGCTCTGCCCACTCTTTCGTCAGAGCAGCCGCAATGGCCGAAATGCCACCCATCATGGCAAATCCCATGGCCCAATACCTCACTCTCATGATGTCCTCTCCGCTCTGTCTTGTATCGCACGCCGAATTTTCGGCACCGCGAATTCTTTCGGTTCGTGATAGTCAATTGTGCTCACAAAACGCCCCCCGGCATCGAACAGGAAAACGCTCGCGGTATGGTTCATTGTGTAGTCGCCCGTATCGGTCGGCACCTTCCGGTAGCTGACCCGGAACCCCTGCGCCGCTTGGGCGATCTGGTCGGGCGTTCCCGTCCAGCCGCGAATGGCGGGGTGGAAGTATCCCACATATTCGGCCATCGCCGCTACGGTGTCGCGGTCGGGATCGATGGTTATGAAAACCACGTTCAGGCGTTTCGCATCATCGCCCAGGTCTTTCAGCCAGGTCGTGATATCTGAAAGTGTCGTCGGACATACATCCGGACAGTAAGTAAAGCCAAAGAAAATCATGGAGGGACGTCCGACAAGGGCTTCCGGGCCGACCTCGTTACCTTGGTGATCGGTTAACCGAAACTCCATCGATGAAAGGGGCAGGGGCTGCGATCCGGTCAGTCCAATGGCGCCGGGGCCGTCCACTTGCCACCAGCCGGCAAACAGTGTCACTCCAAGCACCCCCATACCCGCTGCGCCATAGCCCAGAAATTTCCGTCGCCACATCAGTTTTCCGGGCCTCGTGCAGCAATACCAAGGATTGGAACATCCACTGTCACTTCGCCGCCATCGGCAAAGACGAGCGTCAGGGAGAAAGCCTCTCCCTCCACCATGGGCCGCTGAAGTTGCATAAGCATGGCGTGTAGGCCACCGGGCTCCAGCGCGACTGTCCCGCCGGGCGCAATCTCAATCTCGCCCGCGGGTGACATCGAGCTTACACCTTGGTCATTTGTCGACGTGAGGTGTATCTCTGGCATCATGGCAAGGTCGGTACGAAGACCAGTCAGGACCACCGCGTCTTCGCCCAAGTTGCGGATCGTCATGTAAACGACGCCCGGACGACTCATCCCAACTGATGCGCGGGACCAGGCGCTCTCGACCACGACTGCCTCCGAATCCGCCAACGCGGTCGCCACAAATCCCGTGAGCATCACCAAGAGGGTGATCGCGCTTTTCATCATTGCCTTCATGGAATGCTTTCCTTTCCTGCTCAGCTCTGCGCGGCTGCTACTTCGGCTGCAACAAGTCGCCGCAGCTCTGCTTCCCCGAACGGCTCCAGAGGCTTGCCATTCACGAAGAAGGTTGGTGTCTGGCGAATGCCCACAGTCTCCACGTCCGTCCGGTCCTGGTTAAGAACTCCGATGGTTTGTGGTGCCATCATTTGGGTGCGGGCGGCTTCTTTATCAAGCCCGGCGCTTGCTGCAATTCCAAGGATCAGGTCAGACTGAATGTCACCGTGGGCCGCCCAACGTGGTTGTTCTTGCAAGATAGCTTCAAGAACTGGCTCAAAAAGGTTTTGCATGCGGGCTGCTTCCAAGACGCGGATCGCCGTTTCAGATCCTTCGCCGTGAAACGGCGTATACCGGATCACGACACGAACTGCATCCCCATGTTCTGCCATGATATCTTTCACGATCGGGTGAAAGGCGCGACAGGCCTCGCAGGCCGGGTCAAAAAACTCGACAATTGTCACCGGCGCAGTTTCAGGACCGATAATGGGGGAATAGGGTCGTACCAGCGCCGCAGCCAGCTCGGGCGTTACAGGCTCGGCGTCAGCAAGCGGCGCAGGTCGGTTTGCATACCACACCGCCCCACCAAAGCCGGTCGCGCCGAGTGCGAGAACGGATAGAATTAGGTCACGTCTTTTCATTCTTGTACCTCCGTCAGGGATAGGACCGACAACACGCCGATGAGCGTGAAAGCGACGAGCGCCATCAACGGGATCGGAATACCAAAGACCGACTGATTATCACCGGTGCAGGATGGGCCGGTTGCGGTGCAGGGCTGAATGCTCTCGGGAACCAATCCGACATATAGGCCCATGTGCCAAAGTGCGACAACCGCACCGCCAAGCGCCAAAGACACCCCATAGCGACCTGCTTGCCGATCCTGCCACCAGAGACCGAGCCCCAGAATTATTGCCAGCGGAAACATGAACGCGCGCTGGAACCAGCAAAGCACGCAAGGCGTCTGCCCCAGAACCTCGCCGATGAACAAAACCGCAAGGGATGCAACAAACGCAATGAGCCAGGCCATGCCAAGCGCCGTCTCGCCTGATAATCGGATCATCCTGTTCATATCCTCTTTTTCAGATCAGCAAGGATCTCTTCGGCGGGTGTGCCATAGGGCCAGGAATTGGCAAAGCCCGCTTCAGGATCAAACAGAAAAAGATGCGAGGTATGCGCCATTGTGTAACCGTCAGGCGCGGTGGCTTCTTCAATTCGCTCGAAAAAGATCGGGAAGGTTTTCGACGTTGCCGCGATTTGCTCGGGCGTGCCGGTCAGACCGATAATGCTCGCGTTGAACAGAGACACATAGTTGGCGAGTTCCAATGGAGTGTCTCGCTCAGGATCGACCGATATGAAGATTGGTTGCACCTTTGACGCATCGTTCCCCAACCCCTCCATCACGGTGGCCACTTCAGACAGTGTAGTGGGGCAGATGTCAGGGCAGTTCGTAAAGCCGAAGAACACCAGCATCCACCGCCCTGAAAAATCGCGTTCGGTACGGATCATGCCCTGGTGGTCGGTCAACTCGAAGATTGCTCGGAACGCCGTCTCGTCATTGCGAGATTGATCGGCACGGTAGTCCGACCAAAGCAGCAACCAAACAAAGGCCAACGTCGCAATGCCCGCCAGCGTCCATAGGACTTTCCGAAACGCTTTCAGTTTCAATGTAAACAGCCTGTCATGATTCTTTCATTACTGTGTGCATTTACATCCTCCAGCTACTAGAGGTTCAATCCCTTTAAGCCCCATGCGACGCGGAGTCACACGGTTGTGAGCAACAGACATCCCTTGAAAATTTTGCCTCAAAAACCTAAAGTTACTTTACATTCAAGGGGATCATACATGTTCACTATCGGAACGCTCGGAAAAAAGACCGGCACTAAAGTTCAAACCATTCGCTACTATGAGCAGATTGGCCTGATGCCTGAGCCCGGCCGGACCGAAGGTGGACAAAGGCGCTATCGAGAAACCGACCTCGACCGCCTGTCTTTCATCCGCCACGCCCGCCAACTAGGGTTCCCGCTGGAAGCCATTCGAGAACTCTTGGATTTGTCCGACGATCCAAACCGTCCCTGCCATGAAGCGGATGCCATCGCGCGTCGTCAGCTTAAGCAGGTCGAACAAAGGATGGCGCGTTTGGAAGCACTTCGAACGGAGCTAAAACGCATGGTGCATGAGTGCAGCGGCGGAAAGACTTCGGAATGTCTTGTCTTGGAAGTATTGAGGGACCATTCCGAGTGCCTGACCGACCACGAGGAAATTGGTGCCTAGGGTGCGAGAAGCAGGTTTCTTTGGAAATGCGGAACCAATACAGCTTTTGCAGGTTAATCATGTAACCGTCGCGAAGGGGACCACATGGCAACGCCAATGAATCGCTCTGAACATAAGATATTGTGGGTCGTCTTGGTCCTGAATGCAGCTCTCGCGATTGCATTTTTTGCGACGGGCACTTTCGGTGATTCCAACGCGCTGATCGCCAATGGGCTCGACAATCTCTCCGACAGCCTCGTCTACGCAATCAGTCTTTTTGCGTTGTCGCGCACCGGAAAATGGAAGCGGACAGCGGCGAACGTGTCAGGTGGTCTGCTTATTTTTTTCGCTCTTGGGATTCTTTATGATGCGTGGCGTCGGTATTCGGGGGGGTCCGAACCGCTCGGGTCAATCATGATTTTAATGGCGCTTATTGCCGCTTTTATCAACGCGGTCTGCGTCTGGCTGCTTGCCCAGTTGCAGGACCCGGATGTCAATATTCGTGCTGCCAATACATTCAGTTGGAACGACTTCGCAGCCAATCTTGGAATTCTCGTGGCTGGTGGTTTTGTCGCTTGGTTGGGAACAAACTGGCCAGACCTTTTGGTCGGCGCCATTGTCGCCGGCATCGCCTTTTGGGGGGGGCTGAAGATACTAAGGGACGCTCATCAAGAACACCACAAGGCCGTGCATGGCGATATCCAATAATGAAATCACATGGGGCATTCGGCACTTGAAGCTACAGTCGCTGTAGCAAATAGACCTGTTTCATCATGATTCGAGGAACAACAATGCGACAAAAAACCGATCCCCTGCATGCCGCCAGCAAATTGTTGGATTTCGATGATGATCGTATCGCCAGATTGATCGCGGATCGCGGATGGCGCGAACTGGACGAGTTTGACCGGATCGGTGCCATCTACGACTTTGTCCGAAACGAGATCGCCTTCGGCTACAATCAGGCGGATGATATACCCGCCTCACAGGTTCTTTCCGACGGCTATGGGCAGTGCAACACCAAAGGCACGCTTTTCATGGCGCTGCTGCGCGGCGTTGGCATTCGGTGTCGATTGCACGGCTTTGCGATCCATAAAGGCTTGCAGCGCGGTGTGGTCCCCGAGTTGGTATATCCCCTCACGCCGAAAGAGATCCTTCACTCGTGGGTAGAGATCGAATTTGAACATGCGTGGATCAATCTCGAAGGCTTCATCCTTGACGACGCGTTCCTCAACGTTCTTCAGGCATCTTTTCCCGGAACGAACAGTCTGTGCGGCTATGGCGTCGGCACGGATTGTCTAAGTGCTCCTCCCGTCATGTGGGAGGGGCAAGACACCTATATTCAGAGAACCGGCATCGTTCAGGATTTCGGGGTGTTTGAGACCCCGGACACCTTTTATGAGACCCACGCACAATCCTTCGGTTGGCTGCGGGGTATCCTGTATCGCCTCCTCATACGGCACTGGATGAATGCTCGCGTTCGCGCCTTTCGCAGCGGTCGCATGAAGGCCCACAACGGTGCGACACATGCACACAAGGAAGCTGCCAATGCCACATGATCACGGACATGCCCATATTGATCCGGATTCGGGGGATCGCAGGATCTCTCTTGCGATCTGGGCCAATGGCCTTCTGACCGTTGCGCAGGTCGTCGGCGGTATTTTTGCCGGCAGCTTGGCCCTGATCGCCGATGCTCTTCACAATTTCTCCGACATGGCCTCGCTCGTGATTGCCTTCGGCGCCCGCAAAATCGCGCGCCGCCCGGCCGATGAACGTATGACCTTCGGCTATGGTCGGATCGAAATCGTCGCAGCTTTGATCAACTACACCACCCTCATCCTAATCGGACTCTACCTGATCTATGAGGGTGGTATGCGCATGATCGACCCACCCGAAGTCATGGGATGGACAGTGGTCATTCTTGGAGGGATCGCGCTGGTGGTTGACACGCTGACCGCGATGTTGACCTATTCCATGCAGAAGGGGAGCGTGAACATCCGCGCGCTGTTCCTCCACAACCTGTCCGACGCGCTTGCGTCGGTGGCCGTGATCGTCGGTGGGACGCTCATCATCCTTTACGACATGCGTTGGGTTGACCCCGCCATCACCATCGGCATTGCGCTTTATATCCTGTATCTGTCCATCACCGAGATCGGAGGCCCGATCCGCACCCTCATGCTGGGAAGCCCGCCCGACATTGACGGCACCGAAGTGGTTGCGGCGATCCAGAGTGTCGACGGCGTCGCCGATGTGCATCACATCCATCTGTGGCAGATGCAAGAACACGCCGCGGCTTTGGACTGCCATATCGTTGTCGAACGCAGTCGGATGGAGGACATTGAAACCATAAAACCCGGCATCAAGGCAGTGCTCCGCGAACGCTTTTCGATCGAACATTCCACGCTGGAATTCGAGGCAAAAGACACCGCGCATCAGAACGCCCATCTGTTCGGACATGAATCATAAGCGCGGCGCAAGGCGCCTTGTTTGCCCTTGGACTAGCTGCATTGGCCCTTGCCCCGTTCGCCGAAGCGCCGTGGTTGCGCGAGCAGTATTGCGCGAAATGCGATGATGATTGTGCCGAGATGCGTAGGTTCTTGTAAGATGCTGGCTCATGGCCTGGTTATTTTGACAACCTCAAGCTCTACGCATCTCATCCGGGCAAGTCTTCATACCAGAGTTGCAGGGGACATCTGAAACAGCCTTTGTTTATGGTTTTCCTTTTTGACAATGGGCGTGCCAGCCTTCGCGCCTCTCGTGGAAGACGCCACAGATCGGATCGATCACCTTTGTTGCGCCACCCTGGGGTTCACTCGGACGTGTGAAAACGGCTGGGGCGAGGGCGGTGATCGCCATGTTTCATCTCTGACAGCGATTTATCCAATCGCTTGCGATCAGCGTCGGAAGGCCCTTGGGCGAGGGATCAAGCCGTTTTTGCTGTTGTTTCCGGGGTTTTGCCGGACCGGCCCGAATGCGCCCACCACATCAAAATAAGTCCGGCAGCGAGCATCGGCAGGGACAGGATTTGGCCCATAGTCAGCCCGCTGTTGCCAAAATGCAGGGCATGACCAATTGGGTTCGTGTCGGTTACGAATTGCAGATCAGGTTGACGCACCAGTTCGACCAGCCCTCGTGCCAAGCCATAGCCGACAAGGAACAAACCGGTCAGGGCTCCTGGTTTGCGCAGCCAGTCACGCCTCAGGGCAAGCGTCAAAAGGACGATCCCAAGCACCAGGCCTTCCAGAACGGCTTCGTAGATCTGCGATGGGTGGCGGGCACAAAGCCCGACCACTCCGGCACAGGTCTGGGCGGCCTCACCGGGAAACACGACGCCCCAAGGAAGAGTGGTCGGGCGGCCCCACAATTCCGCATTGATGAAATTTGCGCTCCGCCCAAGGAAAAGCCCTATCGGTGCCGCCAAAGCAAGCAAGTCCGCCAGACTCAGGACGGGAAGACGGTTTCGCATGGCGAAGATAAGGGCCGCGACTGAAACACCCAGGAATCCACCATGAAAGGACATACCACCTTGCCATACCTTAAGGATATCAAGGGGTTGTGACAGGTAGTATCCCGGTTGATAAAACAGGACATATCCAAGCCGTCCACCCAAAATAACCCCGACGATCACCCAAGTCAGCAGATCCTCCAGCTGCGCCGGTGAAAGCGGCGCCTCGCGCCCAGGCCAAACAGCAGTGTTTCGGACCAATCGAACACAAAGCCGCCAGCCAAGCAGCAACCCCACGATATAGGCCAGCGCATACCATCTGATTGCAATGTGAAGAGACCATAGATCGATTGAGAAAATCTCGGGAGATATCTCAGGGAAGGGGATGGCGGCGACAATCATTTCGTTTCCTTAAACTTGGGAGGGGTGTGGGGAGATCGCCGTGAGGCGGAATTGCGGGTAAGCGCGAATACGAGCATTGGGATGGCTGTCAGCAACCCAAGGCCGAGCGCCACCCAACCTGCGGGGCCGTATCGACCCGATATGGCTTCGGCACCAAAATAGGCCAATGCAAAACTGGCGGGCAGTATACCAGCCATGGTTGCAATGAGAAATCGCCACAAATGAAGGCGACTTAGACCGGCTGCGTAGCTCATGACATCGAAAGAAATAAAGGGCAGCAGGCGGCTGATAAAAACAGCAACAGTCAAAGCGTTTTGTGACCCAAGCAGGCCTGCCTCAATCCGTGCGCCCAAAAGCCGCTCGACAGTCCGCCGACCAAGAATGCGGGCGATCAGGAACGCGACGAGGGCGCCAGTTTCCGCACCGATAGCGACATAAAATGTGCCAGCAATCTGCCCAAATGCGGCGCCGGCAGCCAATGCGATAGGTGCGCTTGGAATAGGACTCGCCACGACGGCAATGGTCATAAGCGCAACAACAGCAAGAGGACCAAAAACCCCGAGACCCTCA
Source organism: Aliiroseovarius sp. B-4 (assembly GCF_056857795.1). Taxonomy (NCBI): domain Bacteria; kingdom Pseudomonadati; phylum Pseudomonadota; class Alphaproteobacteria; order Rhodobacterales; family Paracoccaceae; genus Aliiroseovarius; species Aliiroseovarius sp. B-4. The sequence continues at coordinate 172,254 of NZ_JBSXNV010000032.1, read as the reverse complement.
ACCCAAGACCGTATGGTATCAGGGTTCAAATCAGCCAACATAGGAGAGAACTGCCACCAAAGCGCGATGATACCCGCAGCACCAAGAAGCGCGGCGACAACGATTTTAGCTTTGATTGCGGGCCTTCCCGGCATTTTGCGCTTTCTGAATTCGGATATGGCCGTTCCCGCAAGGTGAGGCGTCTCAGCCAACGGTGAACTGACCCATCATCCCTGCATCTTCATGTTCGAGGATATGGCAATGGTACATATAGGGCGCATTGGCCGGGGCGGGTTGGTCAAATCGGATCAGCAGGTCGACCGCGCCATTGACCAAAACGGTGTCTTTCCAACCCGTATTCTGAGGTCGCGGCGCGCGACCGTTCTCAGACAAGACCTGAAACTTGGCACCATGGACATGAAACGGATGCATCATCATATCAGCGCTGACTGTCCATCGCTCGAATGCCCCTTGGGTCACACGGAAATTGATCCGGTCCATCGCGAAGGCGTCGCCATTGATCGAGAACATACTGTCAGAACGTCCAAACATCATTCCCATTCCCATGGGCATATCCAACGAAAGACGGCGCCAGTTCGCATTGGCGGCATTCCCATTTGGACGGGTGCCTCCAAGGTCGTCAGGCAGTTTCGTGATCCGAACGGGAAGGGTGGTATCAACGGTAAAGGGCAATACGGTGAAGCGCCCGCTTTGCTGGCGTTGACCCCCCATCATGCCACCCATCATCCCGATATTGGGATTGTGTTCAGAGGTCAGCGTCACGTCGCGCTCATTTGAGAAATCGACAAGGACTTCGAAACGTTCGCCGGGCGAGATGAGCAATTTCGACAATTGGATCGGCTTGTCCAGATAGCCGCTGTCGGTGGCAACAAGATGCATGGGCCGATCATCCGACAAAGCAAGCGTATAGATACGCGCATTCGACCCGTTCAACAGACGAAGACGAACCAATCCCTTGGGCACAACAGCAGAAGAGCCGACCTGGCCATTGATCAGGATGGTATCACCAAGAAATCCCATCATTCGGTCGGGCATGGAAGGGGAAAGGTCAAAGTCACCTCCTCGTGTAAACCGCCGATCCTGCAACACCAAAGTCAGGTCGTCGACACCATATTCCGACGGCAATCCACGCGCATCATCCTGACCATCGTCAATCTGAAGCACGCCTGCCAGCCCCAGTTGAACCTGCCGGGCAGTCGCCCCGTGAGCGTGGGAATGATACCAAGCGGTTGCTGCTGGCTGGGTGATCGCCAGTTCAGGCGACCAGGTTTTTCCCGGCGCGATGGGTTGATGCGGGCCACCATCGACCACCCCCGGCACAAGAAGGCCGTGCCAATGCACTGAAATCGTTTCGTCAAGTGAGTTGTAGACGTCGACCTGGGTTGAACGACCTGTTGGCATTCGCAAGGTTGGACCCAGGAAGGGTTGGTTGAATCCCCAAGTGTTGGTGCCGGACGAGCCTACAAACCCTGTTTGCCCTTTCAGCGCCTCCAACCGAACCTGCCCCGCTGACCTGGCGTCCAAAAGTGGCGGCATGGTCAGCCGTTTTACCGCCGCCTGGCCAAGGGAAAAGGACGATGTCCCCACAAGAAATGCGCTGGCAGACAGGCTGCCAAGGAAAGTCCGGCGTTTCATTCGCTTTTTCTCCGGTTCACAGCCTGAGAACAGACGGCAAGTCAGAGATTGCCTGCTGTGCGGTGACGACCGGCAGACCGGCCTTGACCCATCCCGGTCCGCTGCGTGACCCAAGCATTCCATCTGCCACATCGATAAAACTGTCATATCCAGACTTGCGAAGACTGCTCATCACACTGCCGGATCGCCCACCCGTTGCGCAAATCAGGGCAACGGGGCGGGTTTCGGCCAGATCACGTGCGGCAAACAGGCGTTCGGGAAAACGCTCATCGTGCAGGCTGACAGGCCAGGCACCCTGAGCTACGCCTGTTTGGCGCCATTCCTCCGCGGAACGAATATCAAGCATCCGTATCAGGTCCTGTTTCAAGGCTTCGAATGCCTCTGCGGAAGTCCAGATGTCACGATTCTGGGCCAGCGTCGCTGTTGCAAGTGCCTGAACGGGTAGAGATGCCAGGAAGACCAGAGTGCTTCGGCGTGAAAATTTCATCTTCTACACTCCTGAAACGACATCAAGCTGCCTCGATCACTGTGCGCAGCATGTCACGAACTTCACCGGCCACCTCATGCAGACCTCTGTTCTCGACGGCCGCCATGGATGCGACCGGGTCGATTGCACTGACTTCAGTGCCACCGTCTACCTGACGCAGGATGACGTTGCAGGGCAACATCGCGCCGATGCGCGGCTCCAACCCAATGGCCTGATGCGCCATTTCAGGGTTGCACGCGCCCAAGATACGGTAGCCGTCCATGTCGACGTCAATCTTCTTTTTCATCGTGGCCTTGACGTCGATTTCGGTCAAAACGCCAAACCCCTGTTCACTCAGAGCGTCACGCACGCGCATTTCTGCATCATCAATTGACACATCGGAAAGCAGCCGGTTGAAAGTGTATGTCATCATGTATCTCCTCTTGGAATTATTCCGACCGACATCGGGGGGAAGTCTAATGTCGGTCGGAGCACCGGGTGCATACCATTTGGATGCACCCAGTTAAACGTCTCAGTTGTTTTCAGTGCTGTTCTCGGTGCCGGTATCTTCGCTTTTTTCAGTGCCGGTATCGTCACCCATCATTCCATCGGAAGACGGACGCATATTCATACGCTTGGCAGGGGTTGTCATTTCACTTGGTGTCACCATGCCGTCCCCATCCGAATCAAGATACTGGAAACGGTCAACCATCATGGACCGGGTGATTTCACCGTGCAGAACTTCGAACTCCTCAAGTGATAGCGCACCGTCACCATTCGTGTCAGCATCCGCGTGCATTGACTGCAATTGGCCAAGTGCCTCGTCACCTGAAACAATCCCATCACCATCGACATCAAATCGGTCCATCATCGACCCGCGCATGAGAGACATCATATCTTGTCCCATCATTCCCTGCGATCTGGCCGCTCCCATGTTGCCCATGCCAGCACCCATGTTGCCCATGCCGCCGCCCATGTTGCCCATGCCGCCGCCCATCATCCCACCATGCATCTGCATCATCATTTTCATCATGCCTTGCATCATTTGACGGTGGTCGCCGTCCATCATACCACCCTGGCCCATCATACCCATGGGTCCAGAACTGTCTGCCATCGCCCCAGAGCTTGGAGGATTGGCTTTACCTGCTCCTGCTTTCCCACCATCGTGGTGTCCTGCTTCGGCAAATGCTGCTCCGGTTGTGCTGAAGACCAGCGCCAGGGCGAGTGCGGTATTGGTTGTCTTGGACATCGTATCCTCTTTTCGTGTTTTGTTGCCTCGTTTACATCGGCATAAGAAATCGAATTGGAAGGATATGCATCATTCGGAATGTAACCATCTGTCGCAACGCCCGATTCTTGATACAATCGGTGACAAAAATGGGTCTGACCGCCCCTGCGAAGATATCTTAGAAAGAGACCATGACGAACCCGCCGCATATCCTTGTTGTCGACGATCACCAGCAGATCCGTGACAGCGTGACCCGTTTTCTTGAAAAGAACGGGCTGCGCGCCACATCCGCGAAAGACGCACAGGACATGGATGCGAAACTGGCCAAAGGGCATTTCGACCTCATGGTTCTGGATGTCATGATGCCGGGTGAAAGCGGGCTTTCGGTCTGTCAACGTCTTGCGGCGGACAAAAGCCTGCCAATCATAATGTTGACAGCATTGGGCGAGGAAACCGATCGGATTGTCGGACTGGAGATCGGAGCGGACGATTATATCGCGAAGCCGTTCAACCCCCGCGAATTGTTGGCGCGGATCAAGGCAGTGCTGCGCCGCGCGCCTCCGGTCGAAACCGTGGCAGGTGACTTTGCCGGCAAGAAAGTTCGATTTGCGCATTTGACCCTTGACGTTGACCGACAGGTTCTTTTGGACAGCGGTGCCACGGAAATTGCGCTGACCAGCGCAGATTTCAAACTTCTGATGGTGCTGCTTGAACGCCCCAGGGTAATCCTTAATCGCGACCAACTTCTGGATTTGGCTGCTGGACGGGCGGCGGGTCCTCTGGACCGCACCATTGACAACCAGATCAGCAGGCTGCGTCGCAAGATCGAACCCGACATCCTGCGCCCGAAGATCATCAAGACGATTCGCAACGGCGGGTATTGTCTGAGTGTTGATGTAGAGGTCAACGGATGATCTTCGCGCCCATTCATACTCTGCGGGTTCAACTGGTTCTGTTGGTGATCGCGGCCTTGACCGTCGCGCAGGTGATCAGCCTTTGGCTGTTCGCGGATGAACGCAGTTTGGCAGTGCGTGCAGCTCTTGGTTTCGAAGCAGCCGGGCGCGCCGCCAATGTCGCGCGGTTGATCGAAGAAGCCCCTGAAGATTTGCACATGTCGATCCTGCGCGCTGCAAATTCGCCACTTGTCCGATTTGATCTGGCAAAAGAACCCATGGTTCAGCTTACTGGTCATTCGGACGGCGGTCTGGTCGAGACACGTATCCGCGCGCTTCTTGACGATGGTTACAGTCGCGACATCCGCGTCGAACTGCATGAGATTGAAGGGCGGATTCTTCCGCTTCCGCAACTTTCACAACAGATGTCCGAAATGCACGCGGCAATGATGCGCGGCGGGCTTTCGGCGGTCGAGATGAATTTGTCCATCGCGATCGCAGGCGGGCGCTGGTTGAACGTCGGAACGCGATTCGAACGACCGCCGATCCAATGGCCTGTTTATTCAATGTTGACCTTCGCATTATCGGCAGCGGTCATTCTGATCGCGATTTTTTGGTTCCTGATGACCCGTTTGACGGGTCCACTGCGACGGCTGGTTGGCGCGGCAGATCGATTGGGACGGGGCGAAGATGTGGCGGATTTGCCCATGGCCGGACCGACCGAGGTGCGTGACCTGACCTCGACCTTCAATCGGATGCAGGATCGCCTGACACGGTTTGTGGCAGACCGAACTCGACTACTTGCGGCGCTTGGGCACGACATACGCTCACCGCTCACAGCGATGCGGGTGCGGGCTGAAATGGTAGATGACGTTGAAACCCGCGATAGTCTTATCGCCTCGGTCGAGGAAATGCAGTCCATGGTCGAAGCCACTTTGACATTCGCGCGTGGGCTTGCGGATTCCGAAGAGCCCGAGACCATTGATATCGGCGAATTTCTTGATGCGCTGAAATCTGACATGGTGACGCCGTTTCACCTTGAAGACGGTCCAACGGTCAAAGCCCGGATTCGCCCTCATGCGCTGCGACGTGCCCTGCGCAACGTCATCGAAAATGCAGTTCGCTATGGTGGTGCGACGCGTGTCAGCCATCAAAGCCGCACCGAGGAATTCATCATCACCGTCGAAGATAATGGCCCCGGCATTCCCGCCCCAGAACTGGAGCGCGTCTTTGATCCCTTCTTTCGCCTTGAGCAATCACGATCGCTTGAAACAGGCGGGCATGGGTTGGGTTTATCAATCGCTCGAACGATAATTCGTGCCCATGGCGGCGATATTTCACTTTCCAATCGCGACGAAGGGGGGCTACGTGCAACCATCGCGATTCCTTTTGCGGACGACTTATCAATGAAAGGAGACCATCATGAACATGAAGCTAGGTCTAACAACTCTGGCCGCGCTGCTTATGGCGAACATCGCCTATGCGGACAGGGCAGATGATTGGGGTAGGGGGTACGGCCACATGACTGGAGGCGGAGCATATGGTATGTTTGGTGGACTCATGATGTTGGCTTTTTGGGGCGTGATCATCGTCTTGATCGTGCTGGCGGTTCGCTGGTTCTCCGGTGATCGACCCGGCGGGAACAAATCTTCGGATGCAATGAACGTCCTCAGATCCCGCTTTGCCAAAGGAGAGATCGATGAAGAAGAGTTTCTCAAGCGAAAAGCTGCACTCGAAGATTGACCTTCGCCAGACAGATCTCACCCTTTCGAGGGTGAGGGCACCACGACTGTACTTGATTGACAGGATAGCAACATGACACCCGAAATCGGCCACTTTGCCCTAGCACTCGCCTTTGCATTGGCACTCATCCAAAGCGTACTCCCCGTGATGGGGGCTAATCGCGGCAAGCTGCTCTGGATGCAGTCCGCACGTGCGACATCAATCGGGCAGTTGGTGCTTGTCGCGGTTGCATTCGCCGCCTTGATGCGAAGCTTCATCATCAGCGACTTTACCGTTGTCAACGTGGCATCGAACTCGCATTCACTCAAACCCATGCTCTACAAGATTGCCGGAACCTGGGGCAGTCACGAGGGGTCATTATTGCTCTGGGTGTTGATCCTGACCATTTTCGGCGCCGCCGTATCGGTGTTTGGCAGCAATATACCGGACTCGTTGAAGGCGCGCACGCTCGCCGTGCAGGCGTGGATCAGTTCAGGCTTCTTGTCATTCATGCTTCTGACATCGAACCCGTTTGACCGGGTGTTTCCACCCCCTGCGAACGGTAACGATCTGAACCCGCTTTTGCAGGATTTCGGCCTCGCGCTTCACCCTCCGTTCCTTTACCTCGGATATGTCGGTTTCTCGATCGTCTTTTCTTTCGCCGTGGCTGCATTGTTGGAAGGCCGGGTCGATGCCGCATGGGCCCGCTGGGTGCGTCCCTGGACGTTGGCCGCCTGGATTTTCCTGACCGCAGGCATCGTGCTTGGCTCGTGGTGGGCTTATTATGAGCTTGGCTGGGGTGGCTGGTGGTTCTGGGATCCGGTTGAGAATGTCAGCTTCATGCCTTGGCTGCTTGGCACTGCCTTGCTTCATTCCGCTATCGTTACCGAAAAACGCGATGCATTCAAAAGCTGGACAATCCTGTTGGCGATCCTGACGTTCTCGCTGTCATTGTTGGGAACGTTCGTGGTGCGGTCAGGGCTTTTGACTTCGGTCCACGCCTTTGCCGTTGACCCGGAGCGCGGGCTTTACATCCTGTTCCTGCTGGCGTTGTCGATCGGTGGCTCGCTGGCACTTTACGCATGGCGTGCGCCGATGATGGAGGCTGGTGGGGTTTTCAAACCCATCAGCCGCGAAGCTGGATTGCTGGTCAACAACCTTATCCTTGGCGCGGCAACCGGGTCGGTCCTGTTCGGGACGCTCTATCCGCTGTTTCTTGAGGCGGTCACTGGAGAAAAAATTTCAGTCGGACCCCCTTTCTTTAACTCAACCTTCATACCAATGATGCTGCCATTGGTGTTTTTCATGGGCGTCGGCCCATACCTGAGTTGGAAACGGGCTGATTTGCCCGGTGTTCTACAGCGTGTGAAATTCGTCGCACTGGCATCAATCGTCGCGACCCTAGTTCTGTGGTATCTTCAGGAAGGTGGACCATTGCTGGCGCACCTGTCGGTCCTGCTGGCCATCTGGTTGTTGCTCGCGACGTTGCGGGAATGGGCGATGCGCATTCGACTGTTTGATGTGCCCTTTCCCGATGCGCTGCGTCGTGCGCGCAATCTGCCGCGCGCATCGTATGGAATGACATTGGCCCATGCCGGTCTTGCGGTCCTTATGCTTGGCCTTATTGGCTCCAGCGCCTGGAAGGTTGAAGAGGTCGTATTTGTTTCGCCCGGGACAACCATTGAAATTGCCGGTTTCGAGGTCAGGTTCGACGGGGTCGAGCGGGTGCGTGGACCAAATTATTTCGCCGACCGCGGCACGTTGTATGTCACGAAAGGAGGGGAAGCCGTCACGACCCTGTTCCCCGAGCGGCGTTTCTACCCGATTGCCGAAAGCTCAACGACAGAAAGCGCTATTCGCTCTACCATTGTTGGTGATCTCTATACCTCGATAGCTGAACCGGCGTCTGACGACGCGGAACTAAGTGGCGCTTGGACCCTGCGCATTCTTTATGAGCCGTTCGTCAACTTCATCTGGTTGGGCGCCGTAATCATGATCACTGGAGGCGGATTGTCCTTGTCAGACCGACGGCTTCGGGTCGGCGCACCGAAACGCAAACCAGTGCTCCCTGCGATCACGAATCCGGCGGAATAGAACATGTTACGAGTACTGGCTTTCCTACCGTTCCTGATTGCGGTTGTTTTCGGGGGGTTTCTTCTCTGGGGTTTGAACCCGGATCGGAATCCGAATGAAGTCCCGACCGTGTTGATCTCGCAACCAGCACCAGAGTTTGAACTGGGGCCGGTTGCGGGTCTGGATACCCCGGGCTTGTCGCGTTCAAACTTGATTGGAACCGATTCACCAGTCGTCGTGAATGTCTTTGCGTCCTGGTGCGTGCCATGTCGCGCGGAACATGCAGTGCTGACCAGCTTGGCCGAGCGCGATGGCATCCGGCTTTTTGGCATCAACTACAAGGACGAACCCGAAGACGCGGCGCGGTGGTTGGCCGAACTCGGGAACCCATACACACGGATTGGCTCTGACCTGTCGGGGCGGGCCGGGATTGAGTGGGGCATTTCCGGAGTGCCGGAAACCTTCATTGTCGGCACCGATGGCACCGTGCTCTACCGCTATGTCGGCCCGGTCGTGGGAGAGGAAGCGGTCGGTAAATTTCGCGAGGCCCTGGTCCAAGCCGGTGCCCTGAACAGAGAGGATCTGTGATGTTGCGACTTTTTATACTTCTTCTGGCGATGGCTTTGCCGATGACGGCATTGGCTGTTGAGCCGGACGAAATGCTGGATGATCCGGTATTGGAGGCACGCGCGCGCGAAGTGTCAAAGGGGCTTCGCTGTGTCGTATGTCTGAACCAGGACATCGACAGTTCAAACGCGGGCGTCGCGCGCGATCTGCGGTTGCTGGTTCGTGAACGCATCATGGCCGGGGACACTAACGAAGAGGCCACGGCCTTTATCCAAGCTCGCTATGGTGACTATGTCCTGCTTAGACCGCCCTTGAATGCCAAAACCTACGTCTTGTGGTTTGCACCGCCAACGCTGTTGATCATCGGCGTCGGTGTTGGCTGGATGACGTTGTTGCGCAGGAGAAGGAAGCCTGTTCAAAACAAACTGAGCGAAGCCGAAGAGCAAGAAATCAAACAGTTCATAGATGACCAGAAGGCAGGAGAAAGTACATGATTTTCGTTTGGATGGGGTTGCTGACACTTATTGCAGTCGCCTTCGTTGCCTTTCCCTTGCTGAAGAAGGAGCAGGCACCAACATCTGCGCAGGATTCGACGCCAGCAGTTCTGGTGGATCAGTTGGACGAGGTGCAACGTGACCTTGATCGACGCGTGATATCGAACTCCGAAGCATCGGCTGCGCAGCAGGAGATCAAGCGGCGCATTCTGGCAGCGGCAAGACGCACGGTGTCCGGACAGACTGTCGAGAACACAAGCGGAAGGGTCGGGCTTTGGCTGGCCGTTTTATTCGTGCCGCTTCTGGCTGTCGTATACTATGCCTTCATGGGATCGCCAGAAATCTCAAGCCTGGCCTTTGCAGATCGCCAAGCCGAACGCGCCGAGCAAGAGAAAATTACCGAACTTACAGACAAGCTCTATGCCCGATTGGCGTCCGATCCGGAAGGCGGGCCGTCAGAGGGTTGGATGCTGCTAGGACAGACCTACTATCGTATGGGAGAGTATTCGCGGGCCGCGGCTGCGTTCGAGACCGTAGCGGACCGCGAAGATGCGACTTCGGCGACCTTTTCAATGCTGGCCGAAGCCCTGGTTAGTGCTGAGCAGGGTATCGTGACACCTAAAGCGGAAACCGCCATTGACAAAGCAATCGCGCTGGACCCAACCAACCCTGCGGGTGTTTTCTATAAATCAATGGCCATGGCACAGAAAGGCGAAGAGCAAGCGGCCTATGAGCTGTTGTTATCCAGTCTGGAGGCCGCCGACGGATTCGCATCCTGGATGGAAGTCTTTGTCGCACAAGCCAATCAGATCGGTGAAAAAATTGGCCAGGACCCAATTTCACTGACGGATTATGCACCGATGGCAAACGGTGGGGCAGGACCGACAGCCGAGGACATCGAGGCTGCTGGCGAAATGAGCGCCGAAGATCGTAGTGATTTTATCCGTTCAATGGTGGAGCGACTTGCCGCTCGACTTGAAGAAAACCCTGAAGATCTGGAAGGTTGGATGCGATTGGCGAACGCCTACAAGGTCCTTGGAGAAAAGCAGAATGCGATTTCGGCTTACGAACAGGCCTCAAACTTGCTTGCTGACCTCGCCGCGAATGATCCACGGCATCAAATTGTAGAGCAGGCGTTGTCTGAACTGAAAGAATAACAATGAGTTGGCAAGGGATCTTTGGGAAGGTTCTCGGTGTTCCTTCCGTTTGGGTATGTGAAAGGTCAGCCTGTTTGCACCCACCAATCCAACGCTGACACAGAAAATCCATGACGAACTATCCCAGCGGCTTTGACAAGCCGCTGGTTGATTTCATGCCAAAACCGTTTCCACAGGTGGGCAATGGCAATCAATTGAGGTCTGGGCGGATCACTTGACCTTACGCCCGTTCATATAGGGTCCGGGCTTGAGCGGATTCTACTCTCAATCACGACACCATAAACAAAACGGTCGCATCCCGGGCATCTGGCGCAGATATCTTGCCACGGCATTCAAGTGATCCAAGCCCTAAGCCAGGCCAGGCCAGGCCAGGAATATTGTGGTCGGGGCGGCATGAAAGCTCGTGTTGATATCCCCATGAAACAGGCATTACCGGGCCATAGCTCTAAGTTGCAATCCGGGGATACCCATGCGCCACCTTGACCTGTCAGAAATCAACACGCCCTGAAAGATACCGGCTGTGGCGCTAAAGCCTGCGCTGTCAGCAATTCTGCAAACACCGCTGGCCTTGCGCTTCCTGAATTCTGGGGTTTTCCGGTGTCTTTGCGCCGCGCTACTTCTCAAACTCAAGGTTGCTGGAACGGACCTCGCTGATACGAGCGGTTTCCAGAGCCATCATGACATCCTGTGACGACAGGATTTCGGACAAAATAATTCCGTTCGGTGCGCCGGGTCCATAGACAGCATTGAAGGGAATTCCATAGCGGTTGTTTGCTTCAAGGAACCGCGAGATACGTTCGTCGGGGCGCGTCCAATCGGCCTGCATTGCGGTGACACCATCACTGTTCAAGGCGGCCAAGACCGGTTCACGCTCCAAGACCAGAGCCTTGTTGGCTTTGCAAGTCAGGCACCAATCGGCAGTGACATCGACAAAAACCACTTCGCCCTGTGATACACGGCGCGCAATGCCCCCACGGTCGAAGGCGACCCAATTGATCCGCCCCCCTGGTGTTTCAGGCCCTGCCAACGCCTGACGCGCAAGAAGTTCGGCCGAAACCATGGGCAGAACGGCGAGCACGATCACGGTCAGGCCGCGCAGGGAAGGGGACCAGGGGCGCTGAATCAGAACCAGGAGCAATAGAAGTGAAAGGCCGACAACTACGATCATGGAAAGGGGGCCTGCGACGCTGGTCAAGACCCACAAGAGCCAGATTGATGTTCCGAGAAGAAGCCCCCCCAAAACCAATTTCAACCCGACCATCCACCGTCCTGGTTTGGGTAAGACCGACACCAGACCTGGCATGAGAGCTACAAGCAGATAAGGCAGTGCAAGCCCCAAACCCAGCGCTGTGAATACAATCATGATGTCAACGCCACGCCCGGCAAGCGCAAATGCTATCGCCGTGCCCAGGAACGGTGCCGAACAGGGGGTAGCCATTACCGCCCCGAAAAATCCGGTAGCGAAGTCAGCTCCATGACCCGGGGTGCCTCCCGCATTGGACAAGCGAGTCTGGAGTGCGGAAGGCAAAGCCAGCTCGAACAGGCCAAACAGATTTGCGGAAAAGATAACGAGCACAAGGACCATCAATGCCAAGAATGCCGGATTCTGGAATTGCAGTCCCCATCCGACGGACACGCCAAAAAGCTGCAAAACATAGAGGATGGCGGCCAGAGCCCACATGAAACTCATGACACCTGCGGCAGCGGCCAGAAAGCCAATACGAACAGATCGCGAGCCGCGTCCTTGCGCCTTGATCGCCGATGACAGCTTGATTGACAAAACCGGAAGGACACACGGCATCACATTCAAGATCAGACCACCCAGAAAGGCGATCATCGCAATCCAGGCCAATTTGTTCAGACCTGGCACCAGTTGTTCAAGCCTGAACGGCGGTTCCGGTGGATCCGACATCAACTGAGGCGACAGGGTCAGGGCGCGTTCAGGACCGTCTGTCACGGTCAAGACGGGATCGTCATAGGTTTCTTCGTTAACGGTAAGGATCGGGATGCGCGCCCAAAGCCTGCGACCTCCATCCCCGAGCCGGATGTCAGGTTTACCCAAAGCTGTGCCGGCCCCAAGTTCGACAAAAACATCCGGTGACACAAATGCTTTGGCGCTTAGCAACTCAAGCGTCAGGGCTGTCTGCTTTGCGTCGATTGACGCAACAGCAGCCTCAATCCCTGTGTTGTTACCTTCGCTGGGAACACGAGATAAGAAGGTGCTGATGCGCGATGCAGACGCCGTATCGATGTCCGAACCCGGCGGCAGTGACAGAGCCAGCTCAAAGGTATGAGGAACACAGACCTCGGAGCAGGTCAGCAGTTTCACGGTTCCGACCAAATCGACTGGTTCACCGGGCTGTTGAAGAGTGATCTGAAGGGGCAAAACAACGGAATCGTGATAGCCGAAGTTTTCGATACCGAATGCAGTGAACCGCTCCGGGGCTGGCCAGAGCATTTCAACATTTGCGACGTTGCTTGAGCCGCTCCAATCGACCTCGGGGGGGCTGCCAACTTCACCCGGAGAGCGCCAATAGGCTTTCCAGCCTTCGGCAAGCGTCAAGTCAAGACCCGCTGATAGCGTTTCAGTGCCGGATGGAACGCCATCCTGTGCAGAGATCAATTTTGCGGTCACAGATGTCGAGGAATATGCCTCCGACGTCGCTGCGATAGCAGGGCTGGTCGCAAGCATTCCCAAACCAAGCATAAGGAGCAACCCAATGTGGCGGGCTCCTGTCATCAGGGATGTAAACATCGTCATGTTCATTAACTCACGGTGCTATGCGTCATTCATTTGCCCCTACCGGGATTTCCGATACGTCAGCAATTGTCAAACCCTGTCGACCATCATCACAAGAAATCGTTCGAACCGGGCTGTCTGCGTCGCCGGTAAACCAGCATCCCTCTGGTGCAGACATTGTCACATTGCCATAGGCAACGGTCGTATTGTCCGGTTTCTCGCATAGCTTGGGTGTCGCGGCACAACCGCTCAGCGCCAATCCAGCCAACACAACACGCAGGGGGCCGGAACCAGGCACCGGATCAACCCTGACGCACTTGCGGAACAGCCGATGACACTTCGCGGATCACAATATCGTGTGTTTCATTATCGGCCACAGAATCATCGGCCCCAGAATCACTTTTGTGACAGCTCTTGCCCATCACCTTGTGCATCACGAAATGGACGCCGACACAAAGCAGCAAGGGTGCAAAGGTGAACAGGTTATACCCCGCCCCGCCAAACGCGCCGCCTGCCAGGACAAAGCCGACAATCGGTATAAACATGACGACACAACAGGCCAACATCGCAAGATGCATCGGCTTCGACCCCGACTGGGATTGCGCCGTAGGTTTGGTGTCGTTTTGGTCGCTCATGTGTGCCTCTTCCGGATGGGTTGGCCCCATATGCACGCCTAACCTGTAGAAAGGTCAAGGATACATTTCGATACAAAATTTGATGCTCGGAGCAGTTGATGAATGTATCGGATCAGGCGAATAAGCAGCTCAGAAAAACGTCCAACAATCGCGTGGAGACGCAACATGGCAGGCAATGGAAAACTAGACAGGCGTATGGTGATGGCCGGTGCGGCTTCTTTTTTGGCTGCACCAACCATATTACGGGCACAGGAAGTTCCAACGAATATTCAGGAACCCGCGGTGCGGCGAAACATATCTTCCTTCACCCTACATGAATGGAAAGACCATTTCGATAGTTTGGGCAAAGGCATTCTGCTGTCCGATACCGTCTCGCGTGTTCTTCAGCACTGGACAGCGGATGGGGAAATGCGGATCTATCCGACTTCAGTTCCAATGACAGAAGATTTGACCCGTCGCGGATACACCGAAGTTGTAGAAAAGCGTAAAAATCCGACATGGGCGCCGACACCATCCATGAGAAAGCGCAATCCGGAATGGCCCGCGATCATAAAGGGAGGCGACCCCGAAAATCCCCTTGGATCACGAGCGCTGTATCTGTCTTGGCAATACTACCGCATTCATGGCACTCAGGATTCGCGCAAAATCGGTCGCAATTCTTCGAATGGCTGTATAGGTCTCTACAATGAACAGATCGAAGAAGTATATGACCGTACTCCCGTTGGCACGCAGGTCAAGCTGATCTGATTACCGCAAGAACAATCCCAAAGGAAAAACGAATGAGCAATTGGGGACTTTTCGTGGGCGGTGCGCTGCTGGTTGGCGTCGCGGCGGCCGGATGGCAGGCGTTTCAGCCGGCGCCAGCACAGCAAGGCCATTCCATGGCGCCGCCTGACACAAGCAACATCGCAATGGGTGATCCGATCAAAGAGGTTCGGGTGCCCGAGGAATTGTCAGCTGAAGCAGCAATTGGAAAACGCGCATTTGATGCCAAGTGCTCAACTTGCCACGGCGCAAATGCCGCCGGTCAAAACGGAGTAGCCCCTCCGCTGGTGCATAAGATTTACGAGCCGGGGCATCATGCGGATGAAGCATTCCAAAGGGCAGCCATGGGCGGGGTTCGCGCGCATCACTGGAAATTCGGAGACATGCCTCCTGTAACTGGGGTAACACGAGGGGATGTCCAATATATTGCGCTGTATGTCCGAGAGCTTCAGCGCGAAAACGGGATCAATTGATGCTCCCAAAGACCGGTGCATTCCTGTTTCGATTGCTCTTTGTTGTTCTGATCGGCGGTTTCGTCGCTTTTGCGAGTGTTCCGGGCGTCGCCGATGGCCACGCGGGAAGCTCTGACAGTCTGTCTGAGACGCTCGTGGATGAAAGCGGCGCGGACCACCACGCCGATACCGCATCCAGTTCATCCGGGCATTGCCACCCCGGTCTTGATTGCTTCACTGCCGGAGCCTTTCTTCTGCTTCCGGCATTGTCTGCACCATTGGAGACCGGAAAATCGAAAGTCTGGTTCTCACACCTTGAAAGCGAGAGCTGGGCATCCCTTCCAGACAACCCGCCGCCGCGAAATCAATCCTGATACCAGCAAACTGAAAAAGACTGATCAAGGATTGAAACTATGAAAAAAACGACTGTTATTGCGGCAATCAGCGCAAGTTCGACGGCTTTGGCCGCTTTTGCTCATGGCGGCGCAACCGGCGTCGTGAAAGAACGGATGGACGCCATGGCTGACATGGGAAAGGCTGTGAAAGCAGTCACGCCCATGATGCGCGGCGAAATCGCCTATGACGCGGATGTTGTGCGGCAAGCTGCGGCAACGTTCTCTCGTCACGCTGGCGAGACCATGACCAACCTCTTTCCCGAAGGCACCGGTGGTGCGCCCTCAGAAGCCAAAGACTCCGTCTGGACCAAATGGGAGGAATTCTCGGAACTGGCCGAACAGCTTGGTGTTGTTTCCGAAGGGCTGGCAGGCGCTGCTGACAACGGGATGATGGCGTCAGGCGGTGGTGCCGCGTCCACAGACACAATGATGGGCGGCGGCTCCAGCATGACGGGCGGCGCATCCGGCATGATGGGCGGCGCTGACACAACGGAAAGCACCATGACCGTCGCGCAGATTGCTGAAATGCCAGTGGACAGCGCGTTCACAATGGTGACTCAGGTTTGCTCCGCCTGTCACACAAAATTCCGTGCGGAATCAAAGTAAGATGCGCGGTATCAGTAAACTAGCCTTGGGCGTGACGGCGTTCGGTGCCTTCACGACCATCGCACTCGTTGCGTGGCCGATCGGGCAGATCAAAGGGCCCATCACTCTTGAAGGAGACGCAAGCAAAGGGGCCTATCTCGCCCGTGCAAGCGGCTGCATTGCCTGCCACACGAATTTTGAGGCAGGTGGTGCTCCTTTGGCTGGCGGAGTAAAACTGGACACACCTTTCGGCACGCTGTTTTCACCCAATCTGACCACCGACCCGGAACACGGAATCGGTGACTGGACGATTGACGAATTTGCGCGTGCCGTCAGGCAAGGGATCTCGCCGGATGGAGAGCCATACTATCCAGCCTTTACCTATCCTTTCTACGCCAACTTCACCGACCAGGAGATTGCCGACCTTTGGGCTGCTTTTCAGACTGTCCCTGCAGTTGCCGAACCGTCCAAGGAACAGGAAATGCCTTTCCCTTTCAACCAGCGTTGGGGTCTGAAACTGTGGCGTGCCGCGTTTTTGACCACCCCGCGCACAGATCCGGTTGAAGGCAATGGCAACGCCTGGAACCGCGGTCGGGAGCTCGTGGAAGGGGCCACGCATTGTGCAGCCTGTCACACAGGCCGCAACATTGTAGGTGCGCGGAAAACGGACAGCCAGCACTTCAAGGGAAGTGCCGCGTTACCCGGAGGAGGCAAAGCCCCGGCCATCGATTATGAAACGCTACAAATGCGCGGATGGACCGTAGACAGTCTGGCCTATGCGTTGCGAACCGGTATCAAACCCGACGGCGACGCGTTTGGAGGGTCGATGGGAGAAGTTGTAATGTATGGAACCAGGTTTTTGACAAAAGAAGATCAAAGGGCCATGGCAACCTACCTGATGGACGATCACACCGACGGGTGACATAGCGAAACGAAACTAGGGAGGGGGCTGTAGCCCCCTTCCAAAGAAGGACACGGAATGAAACAAACCCGACGAGACGTTTTGCGCATGGGGGCGACCCTGGGACTTGGTACACTGGTGCCAGGAACAATTCGCGCGGCCGCGACCGACCCCACTTTGCTGACTGCCCGCGTTGCAGATGTCCAACTCGCGCCTGCCAACTATCCGCTGACCCAAATCTGGGGCTACGACGGGCAGATGCCGGGAACTTTGATCCGGGTGCAACAAGGCGATCGCATTGCGCGACGGTTTGTCAACGAGCTTCCACAGGCCAGTTCCGTGCACTGGCACGGTCTTCGTATCGACAACGCGATGGACGGGGTGGCTGGGCTGACCCAGGACGCAGTGCCGCCCGGCGGGACATTCGACTATGAATTCACCGCCGATGATGCCGGCACGTATTGGTATCATGCCCACAACCGCTCTATGGAACAGGTCGCCCGCGGGCTTTACGGTGCCCTGATCGTTGATGAAGCGGAAGCGGCTGACATCGACCGGGATGAAATTCTGATCCTCGATGATTGGCGCCTGGACCCGGAAACGGCGCAGTTGGACACTGATTTCGACACCCCGCACGACCGAAGCCACGCCGGGCGTCTCGGAAATTTCGTTGCCACGAACGGATCGCCGGAAACAGAGTTGCCGGTCAAGCCCAACGAACGTCTGCGGCTGCGCCTGATCAACGCGTCCAACGCAAAGATATTCCAACTGGCGCTGTCGGGGCTTGAAGGTTGGGTGATGGCTTATGACGGTATGCCGCTGGACGTGCCAGAGAAGGTTGAAGGCCCTTTCCTGTTGGCACCTGCGCAACGCATCGATCTGTTTGCCGATGTCACCGCCGCCACAGACGAAGTCGCACATTTGGTTCGCATCGACGATGAAGAAGCTGTTTCGCAAGCCGCTTTTCCAGTTGGTTCTTCCGAGAGTTCAGCCAGCAGGCGCAACACCCCAACGCCGCTGCCACCAAATCCGAACATGTCCGTTCCCGACGTGGACAAGGCACGCCGGTTCGACTTGAAGATGGAAGGTGGCGCTATGGGCGGCCTTCAAAGCGCCACGCTGGACGGCAAGACAATGAACTTTAGCGAATTGGCCGCAGTCAACCAGTTCTGGTCGTTCAACGGCATAGTCGGTATGGACGATACTCCACTTGCGCAGCTATCATCAGGGGAAACCGCACGGGTCAGCATCCAGAACGACACAGTCTTTCCACATGCCATGCACTTGCACGGTATGCATTTTCGCGAAGTCTTGAAAGATGGTAAACTTGGCCCCCTCAGGGATACGCTGTTGGTGTTCAGGGGTGAAACACGTGAGATCGCCTTTGTCGCTGGCAAACCCGGCAAGTGGCTATTCCATTGCCACATGTTGGCTCATGCAGCAGCGGGCATGGCGACCTGGATTAGCGTGACATGAACAAATTAATATATGGGAGAACAGCATGAAACTGAGAAATGGAATTCTCGCTCTGGCCATCGGTCTGGCGACGCCGTTTGGAACATGGGCGGACGAGTTAGATGAGGGCAGAATCAAGGAACTGGCCCTTGAAGCGATCCGTGAAAACCCCAGCATCATCATGGAAGCCGTCTCGATCCTGGAACAACAGAAAGCCACCGACATCGAGGCCGCCCGCGCAGATGTTCTGACCAATCAGCGCAACTTGCTGGAACTGGATCCGAATGCACCGGTGCTGGGCAATCCGGATGGGGATGTAACGGTGGTGGAGTTCTTCGACTACAACTGTCCCTATTGCCGCCGAGCGATGGACGAAGTGCAAGGACTGCTTGAGGATGATGCGGATGTGCGACTTGTTTATCGCGAGTGGCCTATTCTGGGAGAAGGATCGGTTTTTGCTGCAAAGGCTGCATTGGCAGCCCGGGAACAGGGGAAATACGAAGCATTCCATTGGGCGCTGATGGGTATGAGTGGTCGTGCAGAAGAAGCGTCTGTCATGCGCATCGCATCTGAAGTCGGACTGGATATCGACCAGCTGCGCCGGGATATGCAAGCACCTGAAATCGAAGAACATATCTCGACCTCGATGAATCTTGCGCAATCCCTGGGCTTCAATGGCACACCATCATTTGTGATCGGTGATGAACTGGTGCCGGGATTTGTAGAGAAATCCCAGTTGGTTGAAATCGTCGATGCGACGAGAAAGGCGGCAGAATGATCCCAGACTGCTGGTGGTCCAGCGATGTTTGACGACTGTTGGAACGAACACCATTTTTCAAAGGGAAAGGTTGGACGTGATCCCTGATGGTATAATGTCGCTTGCTCCGTGCGCCGTCGAACCTTTGACGGCAGATGCTGACCACTCATGGCGGATCGGGGATTTCCGAACAGTCGCTGTGCAGACATCATGGCAATCCAGGATGAGGTATCATGATGAAAAAGAGAACCTTCACCAACCACAGCACGGAGAGAAACGATGTCACGAACCAAGCTTGTGATTGCTGCGGCTGTCGCCATATTAGGTATTTTGAGCGCCGCGGCCTTCCTAGGCTCCAACGATGCAAAAGCCGGGCCACCAAAGCAACCGGCGAGTTCTGATACCGAGGCCGGTGCGAAGTTATACGCTGAAAACTGTGCTTCGTGCCACGGGGCGCAGTTGGAAGGTGAACCCGATTGGCGCAGCCCGAAAGATGACGGCACTCTACCCGCTCCCCCGCATGACCAGACCGGCCATACCTGGCATCACGGAGATGCGCTGCTGTTCAATTACACAAAGTTGGGCGGGCAGGCGGCCCTGGAGGCAAGCGGAGTCACCGATTTTGTCAGCAGTATGCCCAGTTTTGGCGACCAATTGAGTGATCAGGAAATCTGGGATATTCTGGCGTTCATCAAGTCAACCTGGCCCGACCGGATGCGCGAAACCCAGAAAGTGCGGACGGAAGGCGAACAGATGCAGGGTAGCTCGTAAGCGACACGGTTTGACCTTTGTCATGTTGTGATATCGCGCCAATGATAAAATACAATGAAATAAAATCACCAACCCACCCACCAAACATGGAAGCGAACCAAATGACCAATCTTACACTTAATCGCCGCGCAGTTCTGTGTGCTATCGGAGCCGCCGGGCTTGGACTGAGTATGCCTGCTCTGGCTGGCACAGGCCCGTTGATGCAAGTCGTCAAGGATCCGAATTGTGGATGCTGCGGCGCATGGGTCGACGTCATAAACGAAGCAGGATTTGAAACGGAGGTCAGCGAAGTCCCCTATGAAGCGCTGGTGCGTCTGAAGCAGGAAAGTGGAATCAGCGAAGAGATGGCGTCTTGCCACACGGCCCGTGTGGAAGAATATGTCATTGAAGGTCATGTGCCACCAGCCGACATCCGCCGCCTGTTGAGCGAACGACCAGACGCAATCGGCTTGTCAGTTCCGGGCATGCCGTGGGGATCACCCGGCATGGGTCCTGAAAGCGAACGCGATGCCTATGCGGTATATATAATCCGTAAAGACGGGACGACCGAAGTCTTTACCGCTTATGACGCGGCGTGATGGGTATCATCAATGCCATAAGCTGTGCGTGAGTGTGTCAGATGGGGCTTCGTTCGCCCTGATCCAGAAAATACACCCTGGTCGCCGGGGTGTCTTGGCAAGGCAAGAGTTTACCGACTCTACTTGATGCCCGAACTGTGACGTTCGAGATCGGCGGTCGAACGGCCGGGACGAGAAGTCGAGATTGGCAGGAATGAGGTTAACGGAAGTGACCTCGTTCGGCGCAACCAAGGCCATTCGCGCCCTGTTCTTCGTTGAAGTGATGGCTAACGGCCGCCAACACCAGGCACTTGGCGTTGATGTGGCAACCGGCCAGACGGCGTATTGGCTTAGACAGCCATCGTGCTGGGATAACCTTCCTTGTTCAAGATATCGGCCAGTTCGGCATCATTTAGTCTGCTGCTGATGTCGACGGTGCGTGCATCAAGATCGAAGGAAAGAACCGCATCGCCATCGACGGCGTCGATCGCTTTTTCGATGGCTGCTTTACAATGACCGCAGCTCATGTCGGGCACGTTGAATTTGCTCATTACACTCTCCGTTTCGTTGATCATCAAGCGACGTGGAGGTTCCCATGGGGTAAGGTCAAGGGTCAAAAATATATTATATTCAGTGCTTGACCTTACCCACACTGGAACCCAGATACATGCCTGATCCCCCCGAATCGCAGCCCGAATCGCAGAGAGTGTCATGACGGAAAAAAACAATGTTACTTTGTCGGTCGAAGGTATGACTTGCGCCTCGTGCGTCGGACGTGTCGAAAAGACACTGACCGCAGTTCCCGGCGTATCAACTGCCGAAGTCAATCTGGCCAACGAAACTGCCCGAGTAAGCTTCGCCGCCCCCGCCAACTTGCCTGGGTTGATGGATACTTTGAGTGAAGCAGGCTATCCGGCCTCAACGAACGAAGTGACCCTTGAAGTCGAAAATATGACCTGCGCCAGCTGCGTTGGCCGGGTTGAACGCAAACTGATGGCCAGCACCGGTGTAATCGATGCGCAGGTCAATCTGGCCACAGAAACTGCAACCGTACGCTATGCCATCGGCGCAACTACGCCGGCAGATTTGGCCCGGATTTCCACCGAACTGGGATATCCAGCGAAGGTCAAGGCGGGTGAAGATCGCGACAAACAGGACCGCAAGGCAGCAGAGATTGCCCATCTCGGTCGACTGACCCTGATCGCGGCGGTTCTGGCTCTGCCGGTTTTCCTGATCGAGATGGGCGGTCATGTGGTTCCCGCAATACATATGTGGATCGAAAACAGCTTCGGTCTGCAAAACAGCCGGATTCTACAGTTTGTTCTGACCACGGTCGTCCTGTTCGGCCCCGGTCTGCGGTTTTATACCAAGGGATTTCCGCAACTGCTGAAGGGTGCGCCTGACATGAACTCGCTTGTCGCGCTTGGCACGTCCGCGGCCTATGTGTTCTCACTGGTGTCCACTTTCACACCGGGTCTGCTGCCGCCTGGCACTGATAATGTCTACTATGAAGCGGCAGCCGTGATTGTCGTCCTGATCCTGCTTGGCCGCTTTCTGGAAGCGCGCGCCAAAGGGCGCACAGGAGATGCAATCCGCAAACTTGTCGGGCTTCAGGCGAAAGCCGCACGGGTAGAGCGCGATGGCGAGGTCGTCGAGCTTCCGATCGAAGATATTGTCGTGGGCGATCTGATCCACGTGCGTCCAGGCGAAAAAATTGCCGTGGACGGCACTGTCTCCAGCGGTCGTTCATATGTCGATGAAAGCATGATCACCGGCGAACCCGTCCCGGTCGAAAAATCCACCGGGTCTGAGATCGTGGGCGCCACGGTGAATGGAACCGGCGCGCTGACGTTCCGCGCGACCAAGGTCGGGTCCGATACGATGCTGGCACAGATCATCAAGATGGTCGAAGAAGCCCAAGGTGCCAAATTGCCTATTCAGGGTCTTGTGGACCGGATCACATCCTGGTTCGTGCCTGCTGTCATGGTCATCGCGACCCTGACGGTGCTGGCATGGCTGTTCTTTGGTCCTGACCCGGCACTGAGCTTTGCGCTGATTGCGGGCGTCGCCGTCTTGATCATTGCCTGCCCTTGCGCGATGGGGTTGGCAACTCCGACGTCGATTATGGTCGGCACGGGTCGCGCAGCCGAAATGGGCGTCCTTTTCCGAAAGGGCGATGCCCTTCAGATGTTACAAGAGACGCGGGTGGTCGCGCTGGACAAGACCGGCACCTTGACACAAGGTCGCCCGGAATTGACGGACCTTATCGTCGCTGACGGGTTTGATGGCGATGAGGTGCTGCGCCTGGTTGCCGCCATCGAAGCGCAGTCCGAACACCCGATCGCCGAAGCCATCACGCGGGCCGCAGCCCAGAAGGGATTGAAAGGAGCCGTTGTCGAGGCGTTCACCTCGATCACGGGTTACGGTGTTGAAGCGACGGTTGAGGGCCATCGAATTCTTGTCGGCGCCGACCGGTTAATGAAGCGCGAAGGGATCGACCTGCGGGCGCTTGCTCAAACCGGCGAGGCACTGGGCCGTAAGGGGCGCACGCCGCTTTATGCCGCAATTGACGGACAGATCGCGGCAACAATTGCTGTGACGGATCCAATAAAGGCGACCACCCCGGCAGCTATCGCAGCATTCCATGATCTGGGGCTGAGCGTGGCAATGATCACGGGTGACAATCAGGGAACCGCCAACGCCATTGCGGCCGAATTGGGAATTGATATTGTCGTGGCTGAAGTCCTGCCCGAGGGCAAGGTTGCCGCTCTTGAAGATCTGCGAACGCGGGGCAAGCTGGCATTCGTCGGAGACGGCATCAACGACGCGCCCGCACTGGCAACAGCGGATGTGGGCATTGCCATCGGCACCGGGACGGATGTGGCGATCGAGGCGGCAGATGTTGTGTTGATGTCTGGTGAGTTGACAGGTGTCGTCAACGCCTTTGACATTTCAACGCGCACCATGCGCAATATCCGGCAGAACCTGTTCTGGGCTTTTGCATACAACACATTGCTGATCCCTGTGGCTGCCGGCGTGCTGTATCCGGCCTTCGGGTTGCTTTTGTCGCCGGTTCTGGCGGCGGGTGCGATGGCCCTTTCCAGTGTCTTCGTGCTGACGAACGCGCTGCGCTTGCGTTGGGTCAAACCGGTTCTATTCGAAAAAGCACCGGTTCCGATGCAGGGGGATAACACTCTGAACCCGGCGCTGGCTGAGTAAGCAGGAGGACGACATGAACCTGAATATTGGCGAAGTATCCAAGCGCACCGGCCTGCGGGCGAAAACCATCCGGTATTATGAGGATATCGGGTTGGTGAAACCTTTGCGGGACAGCAACGACTATCGGGTGTTCCGCGAAACCGATCTGCACAAACTCATTTTCCTGAGTCGTGCACGTGGCTTGGGCTTCACAATCGATGATTGTCGTGCATTGCTTGCACTATACGAAGATGGCAGCCGCAGTAGTTCGGAAGTAAAAGATATCACAAACAGACACTTGGAAGAGATCGAAGCCAAGATCATTGACCTTCAGGCAATGCACGAGACATTGTCCCATCTGGCGATTGAATGCGCGGGGGATCACCGACCTGACTGCCCAATCCTAAAAGGACTGAGCGCCGAAATTGACCATTGATCTGAGACCAGTCTTTAATAAGGAACGCCTGATCGGATCTTCCGTTGCTGGCTTCGTCCCGGGCTTGGTGTGACGACTTGTTTTCCTCGCAATATTTCGATGTTCAGGACAAAAGCATGACCGCGTGGCCTGACCTTCCCCGTATACGCGATGCGCTCAGATGCGTGAGCATCTGGGCGCCATAGTATTGGCGTAGCACGTATTTGAAATGACATTGACACCACCCCGTGACCGCGCAAAGCAACATCGGCATGGCTGGTCAGACCTGCTGTAGAAGATGGCTCCGCCCCGCCCAGCCATGCTCTGCTGCCATCAGATGTGACAGTTCTACCTTGCACAACCACTGACACTTGCAACTGATTGCAACACCGACACACCAAATCCGAAGGGTCAGTGGATCTCGGGTATCAACGCCCAATTGATCAAGCTGCAACAAGCGGATGCCGTGTTGCTGAAAACCATGACTGTATATCGCTTCGGAGCGCCACGGCGGTCCTTCAGTTCTTGGACCCGTTGGTGTCAGATGACGCGAAATTATGGTGAACAGGCAAGGGGGCTTCACGATGCTGTGTGGCCGGTTTTGCCTGACGGCGGTTTGTATTATTGTTGACATCGAAAAAGTTCACCAAGGGCATATCTGGTCAACTTGACTGATCCAGAGCCATTGGTCCGGTTCATTGATCTGACAGGAGGGCCTTGGATGTCCAAAATCCTGATCAAACGCCGCACCATTATTGCCACCGGGATCGCCGCCGCTGTGACCGGGGGGGCCGGTCTTTTGGTGCCTGCGCGGGCGCAAGGCCTTGCGCCGACCCGATCGATGCGCGGCGGGTCCAACAACTATCTGCCCGGAGCGCCGATTGTGGACCGGATAGGCAATGGTGGTTTCTGGATGACCGGCACAGTTCGCCGCGCAGGCGATGGTGCCCCGCTGGCGGGTCAACGCATTCAGGTCTGGGCCCATACAACCGAAGGTCACGAACGCGACCCGCACAGTCACGGTGCCACACTGACCGATGCGACCGGCGCGTTCCGGCTTGAGATGCCGCAGATCGTGCCAGCCTTTGGGCAACCGCACGGCCATCTGGCCTATGACGACGACGCATTCGAGACGGTCTTCCTGCGGCCCGTCATGGCCAGTTCGAAAGACACCAGCCTCAGCGCGCATTTTGTCCTGCAACCGGCCTGACAAGGCGTGCTTCGGGGGATGAACGGTTTCAGGACCATCCTTTCCGTGCTGGTCGTTGCGGGCACGATTGCGACACCGTTGCTACTCGCCGCGCAAAGCCCACTGCTCGCGTGGCGCGATCCGGTCTATATCGTGGCCGGGTTCGCTGGTATCATTGCGATGGCGTTTTTGCTGATCCAGCCATTGCTGGCGGCTGGGCTGTTTCCCGGCCTGCACCTGTTTGCCGGGCGTCGCGTGCATCGCGTGACCGGTGCAGGGCTGGTGCTTGCGGTGGTGATCCATGTCGGGGGCCTTTGGATCACAAGTCCGCCCGATGTCGTTGACGCACTTCTTTTCACGTCACCCACACCGTTTTCTGCTTGGGGTGTCATCGCGATGTGGGCGATGTTCGGTGCCGCCGGTCTGGCACTGGGGCGACGACATCTGAGGCTGCGGCTCTGGCGCCTTGGGCACACGTTACTGGTCGTTGTGGTCGTGGTCGGCAGCGTCATTCATGCGATGCTGATCGAAGGTGCCATGGAAACGATCTCGAAATCCGCGTTGTGCGTGCTGGTGCTGTTGGGGACCGCGAAAGCGGTGTCGGACCTGCGAGCCTGGTCCGGTCGTGGCCCCACCGCACGCTGATCGTGCCACGCGGCGGACATTTCAGCCGTCCAGCCGATAGAACCGACGCGAGACGGTTTCAAAGACCTGTTCGTGATCCGTTTTGGGCACCAGAAGCGCATGCGCGCTGAATAGGGTTTCATAATCGGAATACAGGCTGTCGACCGGGAAGTTAGAGCCGAACATGCAGCGATCCGGGCCGAATTGGTCAAGGCAGACCTCGATTATGGGCCGGAAATCTTCGGGTCTCCAGTCATGTTTGAACATGCCGAGTCCGGACAGTTTGCAGGTGACATGGGGCAGGGCAGACAGGTGGCGCAATGCCTGCGCCCAATCGGCAAGCCCGGTCGCCGAACGATCATGCGGGCTGCCCGCGTGACACAGGGCAATCTGCGTGTCGGGAGCTTTTTCCAGCACGCGGGCGGTGTTTTCCATTAGTTCCGGGATCAGTTGCAGATCGAAGCTCAGCCCGCGCCGTCCCAATTCGCGCAGGCCGTCAGCGAACCGGGGATTGTCGAGCAGCGTGTTGGTGCCGGTCATGGCATCTTCGCCCGGCGCGCGACCGACGATCTGGCGGGCGCCGCGCAGGGTCGAGAGGGTCTGGAACCGGTCAAGCTGATGCCCAAGGTCGGGCGCGGTCAGATCGCAAAAGACGACCTGCACCATTGGCCAGTCGGGATCGGCATCTGCCACGGACTGCACCCATTGCGCCTCGGCCCAACCATCTTCGGCACCCACCTGTATGTGCACGGAGCCCGTCACGCCTTGCGCGGTGGCATCGCGGCGAAACTCCTCCAGCAGATAATTGCGCTGGATCGAGGCGGGATCGCCGAAAAAACGTGACGTTCCTTTGGCCATCAACCACGGGTAATGCACCGCAGACAGATCCCAAAGATGGTGGTGGGCATCGATCATCACAGCTCTCCGTCAGCCAGTCGTTGCAGCACGTCATCACCTTGGTCTTTCCAGAAATGCAGAAGGTCAATGAATATCCAGTTTTCGGCCAGTTTGTCGCCATCGCGACGGTAAATGTCGATCACGCGGAACGCGCCGGTTTCGCCGGTGGGGGCATGCCCCATGAACTCGCCGGTCAGACGGGCAGTGAAATTGGGCCAGCCGAAGAAGCCTCCATAGTGACCTTCAGCCAACCGGGCGATATGGGTGGTTTTTGAGCGGTCAGAGAAGGCCGCGCGGAACGGCCCTGAATGCTGCCGCGCATATCGCGGGATCGTATAGGTCGCGCCGATGCCCGTCGGTCCCCA
This sequence comes from Aliiroseovarius sp. B-4, assembly GCF_056857795.1. Taxonomy (NCBI): domain Bacteria; kingdom Pseudomonadati; phylum Pseudomonadota; class Alphaproteobacteria; order Rhodobacterales; family Paracoccaceae; genus Aliiroseovarius; species Aliiroseovarius sp. B-4. The sequence continues at coordinate 145,318 of NZ_JBSXNV010000032.1, read as the reverse complement.
CCACAACATGTCATCGGCCCAGGTCTGGCGCAGCTCGTCTTCCAGGCTCAAACCGCTTTGCCATTGCCCCAAATCGCCGATCATGCGGTTGATCACCGCAAGCGTCGCCTCGCCCTCGTCGGCGGGCTGCGGCGCGAGAAGTAGCCCATCATGAGTTTGCGGACCCGGCTGCACCAGTTGCGCGGCGGTCTGGCCGGGGAACGGGTCAAGACCGGCTTGCACCATCAGGTGGGGCAGGTCGAAATACATTGCGGTTTCGACAATCTTACCATCCGCGACCCGGTTGAATTCGCAATAGCGCAGCATGGCGATCTTGTGGGTCGGAGGGATGTTCAGAAACGGTTCGTCAAACAGCCCCATCAGATGCCCCATCGACACCACCCATATGCCGTTGAATCCATCCATCTGATTGCGTCCGGCAAAGAAGACATCCTCGCGCCGTTGCAAGGACGTCAGGCTGCTGCGCATGGGCGCCCAGAACAGGCGGTCCACCTCTTGGATTGATCCAAGTTCGCCAAACGGATGGAACCCACGCCAGAGGTAATCGGGGGCGGTGTGTGCCGCAAGCGCGTCTAGGGCGTTGATTCCCGGCGCGATCAGGTCCGCGTGATGGCGCCGGACGATGTCCTTGGCGGTTTGAAGGTCTTGCATTTGCTTCTCTTTACAGTCAGTTGCGCCCGAAATTGCATACGTTTGCAAATATAGCTTGCCAAATTGTCGCAGCAAAGTCTAACATTATTGCATTCGTATGCAAAACCCAATGGGAGGGGGTCCGAATGGCAGAGATCGAACTGCGCAACATCAGCAAGCGTTGGGGCGCATTTGTCGGCGTCGATAATTTCGACCTGACCATCGCCGATAAGGAATTCCTGGTTTTGCTAGGGCCGTCCGGGTGCGGCAAGACCACCACGATGCGGATGATCGCCGGGCTGGAGGATGCCAGCGAAGGCGACATTATCGTTGACGGAGAGCGGGTGAATGACAAGGAACCCAAGGATCGCGACGTGGCCATGGTGTTCCAAAGCTATGCGCTTTACCCGAACATGAACGTCTATGAAAACATCCGCTTTCCGCTGAAGGTGCGCGGCAATGACCCCTCCACCCACCATGAACGCGTGATGCAGGCCGCCGAACGGGTCGAGCTTCTGGACTTTCTGGATCGAAAACCGGCCGCCCTGTCGGGCGGTCAACGGCAGCGCGTGGCGCTGGCGCGGGCCATCGTCCGCAAGCCCAAAGTGTTCTTGATGGACGAACCCCTGTCCAATCTGGATGCCAAGCTGCGGGTCTCGACCCGCGCGCAGATCAAGAACCTTAGCCACGATCTGGCGGCGACCACCATTTACGTGACCCATGACCAGATCGAGGCGATGACCTTGGCGGATCGGGTCGTCGTGATGAAAAAAGGTGTGGTGCAGCAGGTTGGCAGCCCGACCGAGATCTATGACACCCCGGCCAATACGTTTGTCGCCAGCTTTATCGGCTCACCTGCCATGAACCTGATGGATGGAGAGGTAAAGGGCGGCACGTTCCGGGCACAAAACACCGAAATCCGCGGCCTGAACGCCCCCGACGGCCCCGTCACGCTTGGCTTTCGCGCCGAAGATGCCGCCTTGGCCGAGACCGGGCAGGGGCAGATCAACGCGCCGATCTATACGCTTGAGCTGCTGGGCGACGCGACGATGATTTCCGTGCGTATCAATGGCGCGCTGGTGTCGGTGAAATCCGACAAGACCTTCCGGGCAGAGATTGGGGACATGGTCTCGATCTCGGTCCCGAATGAGATTTGCCACAGTTTCGAAGCCACCGAAGATGGCAAACGTATCGAGGGCTAGCCCTCAGACACTTGCCGCGACAGCGGCACAACCATGGTCCGCGCGTCGACGGCGGACCTGACAAAACAGGGAGACATTTCTGATGTTCAAGAAACTTGCATTGGCCGGCGTATTGTCGGTGATGGCAACCGGCGCATGGGCCGAGTGTGCCTATGAAAACACCACACCTTTGAAATCGCTGTCCGCCGGGTTCGAAGCCTGGAAGGCGGTCACGGATGCGATGGCGGAATGCGGAAATTTCCAAGCCTCGCTGGATCAGGATTTCCGCGAGAAGCAGCCCGAAGCCTTCGCGGCAAAACCTGCGCTGTATCAGATTGGCGGTGTTGCAAACTCGACCATGGTGCCGCTGTTGAATGCGGGCACAATTCGGCCGCTGGATGATCTGGTAGCAAAGTATGGCCAGCACCTGAAGCCCAACCAGCTGATCAAGGTGGACGGCAAGACCTATGCGATTGCGATGATGGTGAACCTGCAACACCTGATGTATCGCGAGGACATTCTGAATGACCTCGGCATCGCGGTGCCCACGACCTATGCCGAGATGCTGGACGCGGCCGCGAAGATCAAAGAGGCGGGCGTTGTGGAGTATCCCATCGGTGCCACCTTCAAGACCGGCTGGAACCTGGGCGAAGAATTCATCAACAACTATCTGGGTGAAGGCGGCGAATTCTTTGCCGAGGGCAACATGCCCAACATCAACAATGAAAAAGGTGTGGCCGCGCTGGAAGTGATGAAAGCGCTGACCGAGTATATGGATCCGGAATATCTGGTCTCGGATTCGACTTATGTTCAGCAGCAATTCCAACAGGGCAAGATCGCCATGGCGAACCTGTGGGCCAGCCGTGCCGCCGCGATGAATGACGAAGCCGAAAGCCAGGTCGTTGGCAAGGTCGTGATGGCCGCCGCCCCGATGGGGTCCGAGCGTCCGGCCTCGTCGCTGTGGTGGGATGGCGTCGTCTTTGCCACCAACATGACAGACGAAGAGGCCGAAGCTGCCTTTCAGGTGGCCATGGAGGGTATGGATACCGAAATGGTCAAGGCGAACAATGACGCTGCCGTCTGGCTGATCGACGGGTTTGATGCCGGGCCGCTGGCCAAAGGGGCCTATGAGACCGCGCAGAAAGGCACGGCACCCTATCCCGGATCCGGACCGATGGGCATCATGCACACGGTGCTGGGTAACGGCATTTCGGATTACCTGAATGGTGCCAAGGATGCGACCACGACGCTGGCTGACATCGAAGCGGCCTATATCACCGCCGCCAAGGAATCGGGCTTGGTGCAGTAATTCCTTCTGAACGGGGGAGGGTTTCAGCTCTCCCCCCTCTTTCCACCAGTAACTTCAGGACCATGAGAAAGGCAGAGCCATGAATTTCAAGACTTTCGCAGCCTTCGTCGGGCCATCTGTCTTTATGATGCTCCTGTTTATCGCGTTCCCGCTGGCAAGTGTGCTGAAGCAGAGCTTCTATGTCACTCAGCCGGTCTATGAAACGGTGGAGGTCGAGACATGCTCGCCGGGGTTTCCCGACCAGATTTGCGTGACCGAGCAAAAATCCGTTCCGCAACTGGATAAAGATGGCAACATCGTCGAGATCACGACCTTCGTCGGCCTGCAAAGCTATCGCAATGTGTTGGAGTTGGAGCGGGCATGGAATGCCATCAAAACTGATGAACTGATGGCCCTTCAGTCGATTGATTTCTGGAAGGCGCTGCGGTTCACCCTGACATTCACCCTGATCACCTTGCCGATTGTCGTGGCGTCCGGGCTTGGCATCGCGCTGATGATCAACAATGCCTCACTTGCCATCAAGGGGCCGGTGATCTTCATCTCGCTCTTGCCGTTCATCATCACGCCGGTCATCGGTGCGCTCAGCATCAACTGGCTGTTTCGCGGCGACGGTATTCTGACCGCCCTTATCGAATGGTATTTGCAGCGCGACGTGTCGATGTTTGCGCAGGCCTGGACCATCGAGATTCTGATCATGCTGTATCGTGTGTGGCACGTGGCCCCGTTTGCGGCGATCGTGTTCTATGCGGGGCTTCAGACGGTCAACAGTGACGCGCTGGAAAGCGCCGTGATCGACGGGGCAAGCAGATGGCAGCGAATGAAATATGTGGTGATCCCGCATCTGACCCCGCTGATCATCTTCATTTCGATGATCCACCTGATGGACGCCTATCGCGTCTTCGAAGAAATCGTCGGCTTCTCAAGCCAGGGCTATGTCATCAGCTTGCAATGGCTGACCTATGACTTCCTGGTGCCGGATCAGGCGGGCAACCGGTCGATCAGCCGTGCTTCGGCCTCGGCGATGCTGACCATGATCGGGATTGCCGTTCTTCTGGTTCCGCTTCTGCGCCGCACCTGGCAAGACCATAAAGGAGGTCACTAAGATGTCGTCTCGCGCTCTTCGTCAGCCTTTGGGGCTGAAACTCACCTCGGCGTCGTTTTTGGCGCTTTGGTGCATCGTCGCGGCCTTCCCGATCTTCTGGATCACGGTGATGAGCTTCAAATCCCCGGTCGATGCGTTTTCGTCCAACCCGCTGAACGTCATCTTTGGCCCTAACACACGAGCTGGCGGTCAGGGACTTTCCATCCTGGATATCCTGTTCGGGATCGTGGTGATCTGGGTGACGGCCCGGCTGGCCACCAAGACCCTGCCGATCATGGTCGCCGCCTATGCGCCCTCTGGCCAGAAATGGATTGGATGGCTGATCGGCGCGCTTGCCCTTGTCATCGGTTTCCTTGTCACCTTCTTCGCGATCCTGCCAGCCATCCTTGACGTGCTGAACCCATGGTTTGGCCCGCTGGGCCGGGATGTCATCGGTCTGACCACCGAGCATTACAAAACCGTTTGGATCGACCGCGGGTTTTCCAACAACTTCAAGAACTCGATGATCGTGACCACCGGCGTTGTGACCGTGTCGCTGACGGTGGGCACGCTGGCGGGCTATGGGCTTGCGCGGTCCGGGTCGGGCATTGCCTTCGCGATTCTTATCATTGCGCTGGTATTTCGGGCGTTGCCGCATTCGGTGCTGGTGGCGGGTTATCTGCCGGTGTTCATCTCGTCGTCCGAGTGGCTGGCCCCGATCCTGGGCGACAACGCCCCCACGCTTTATGGCAAACCCTTCGCGGTCATCGCGGTGCTGGTTGCCATCAATCAACCCTTCACGATCTGGATGCTGCGGTCATTCTTTCAAAGTATCCCTGCCGAGCTGGACGAGGCCGCGCGGGTCGATGGTTGCAACCACTTCCAGGCCTTCCGTCGTGTCATCATGCCGGTGATGTGGCCGGGGGTGATTACGACCGGGCTGTTTTCCTTCCTGTTGGGCTACAATGACTTCCTTGTCACCTCGCTTCTGCTGGATGCGCAGAACCAGACCATGGTGCCAGCCATCGCCGGGATGTTCAGCCGCGAAACCACCACGACGGATCAGGTTGTCGCCGTGGCTGCGGCGGTGTCGATCACCGCGCCTTTGTTCTTCCTTGTCATGGTGTTCCAACGCCAGATTGTCAGCGGTCTGACCGCAGGCGCGGTGAAAGGCTGATGAGCAGCCGGGCAAGACATAACGCGCGGTGCGGCCATCCGGCCCTGAACAGAATGCCGCGGGATTTCCTGCTGGGGCGTCCACGCCCCGCACGATCCCAACGTATTTTGACAGGAGAGACAGAATGAAAGGTTCCCGCCCCGAACAAGCGGTGCTGACCCGTGATACGGATATGTCGAAAACCGACGATACCCGCCGGGTGATCGAAGCCATGGTTGATGGCCTGAACGACCACCGCATCAACGATATTGGCGAGTTCTTTGCCGATGGATTTCGTTGGATGGGCAATCGGGGATGCGGCACGAAAAACGGGTTGAAAGAATTTCAGACCAACTGGCAGCGCCCGTTTCAAGCGGCGTTTTCGGACAAGACCTGCATCGACGAGGCGCGTCTTTATATGGGGGAATGGGCCGCGGCGTTTGGCCGACAGGAAGCCACCCATTCCGGCGAATTTCTGGGCATCGCCCCCACCGGAAAGCGGGTCGAGATCCGCTATATGGATTTCTGGAAAGTGGTCGACGGCAAGATCACCGACAACTGGGTGAATGTCGATTTCGCCCATGTGGCCGCGCAACTGGGCGTGGATCTTTTTAACGGCGAAGGCTGGGAAGCCTATGACCGGGGCGAACGTGTACCCCCCCGGCCCGAATAAGCGAGGAAAAGCAATGACGATCACACATCTGAAACGCGGCAAACCCGAGGCTGATCGTGCCGAGGATGACGCGCAGACGGCCGCTGTTGTGGCGGCGACGCTGAAGGACATCGAGACCCGTGGCGATGCGGCCGTGCGCGAGCTGGCGGTGAAGTTTGATGGCTATGACCGCGACAGCTATCGCCTGACGCAACAAGAGATTGACGCGCTGATCGCGAAGGTCAGCCCGCGCGAGCTGGCGGACATCAAGTTTGCGCAATCGCAGGTCACAAAGTTCGCCCAGGCGCAGCGCGACAGCATGCTGGACATAGAGGTCGAGACCTTGCCGGGTGTGATCCTTGGTCACAAGAACATCCCGGTGCAGTCGGTCGGCTGCTATGTGCCGGGCGGCAAGTTCCCGATGGTGGCAAGCGCGCATATGTCGGTGGCCACCGCGAAGGTTGCGGGTGTGCCGCGCATCATCGCCTGCACGCCGCCCTTCAACGGCGAACCGAACCCCGCGGTGATCGCCGCGATGCATCTGGGCGGCGCACACGAGATTTACGTGCTGGGCGGCATCCAGGCCGTGGGCGCGATGGCGCTTGGCACGGAAACCATTGCCCCCGTGCATCTGCTGGTTGGCCCCGGCAATGCCTTTGTCGCGGAGGCCAAGCGGCAGCTTTTCGGCCGCGTCGGCATCGACCTGTTCGCCGGCCCGACCGAGACCATGGTGATCGCCGACGACACCGCTGCCGACGCCGAACTGTGCGCCACCGACCTTCTGGGTCAGGCCGAGCATGGCTATAACAGCCCCTGCGTGCTGCTGACCAACTCGCGCAAGCTGGCCAAGGACACGATGGCCGAGATCGACCGCCTCCTTCAGATCCTGCCCACCGCCGGCACCGCGAAAGTGTCGTGGGACGATTATGGCGAGGTCATTGTCTGCGACACATATGAAGAAATGCTGAAGGTCGCCGATGACATCGCGTCCGAGCACGTGCAGGTGATGACCGAGCGCGACGACTGGTTTCTTGAGAACATGACCTGCTATGGCGCGCTGTTCCTGGGGCCGCGCACCAACGTGGCCAATGGCGACAAGGTGATCGGCACCAACCACACGCTGCCGACCAAGAAGGCGGGCCGCTATACCGGCGGGCTGTGGGTCGGAAAGTATCTGAAAACACACAGCTATCAGAAGGTCACAACGGACGAGGCCGCGGCGATGATCGGCGAATACGGCTCGCGCCTGTGCATGCTGGAAGGCTTCGTCGGCCACGCCGAACAATGCAACATCCGCGTGCGACGCTATGGCGGTGTGAACGTGCCTTATGGCGAAGGCGCGCCCTATCGCGACGCAGCAGAGTAGCAATAACAACAACAATGTGCGGGGATTGCAAAACGACACCCCGCCAACACATGAGACAACGAAAATGGATGTGCAAAGCAAGAACAAGGCACTGATCGCACCCGTGCGGGCGGCGATGTATGATTTTGACGCGGGCAAACTGCGCAAGGCGCTGGCAGACGCCTGTGCACCGGATGCGGTGTTTCACCTGTGTTTCCCGTTTGGCGACAGCATCGGGGCCGGCGCCTTTTGTGACACTGCCTATCGCGACCTGCTGGACGCCTGGCCGGATCTGGAGCGGCGTGATTATATCGTCATGGCCGGACCGGACGAAGACGGCGCGGAATGGGTCGGCTGTGGTGGCTATTACACCGGCACGTTCGAGGCCCCGTGGCTGGACATCCCCCCCACCGGTCATCAGGTCCATATGAGGTTTCACGAGTTCTTCCGCATCGAAGACGGCAAGATCGTCGAATTTCAGGGCCTGTGGGACATTCCCGAGGTGATGATGCAGGCCCATGCCTGGCCGCTGGCCCCGTCGCTTGGGCGCGAATGGCATGTGCCGGGTCCGGCCACCTGTGATGGTATCCTGCCCGGCCCCTATGACATGAACAAGGGCACCGCGTCCCGTCAGCATATCATCGACATGCTGGAACATATGAAGCGCCACCCCAGCCAGGGCGGCCCCGAAGTGATGGAGATGGACAGGTTCTGGCACGAGAAGATGAGCTGGTATGGCCCATCGGGCATCGGCACCGGTCGCGGTATCCGGGGGTTCCGCAACTGGCATCAAATCCCGTTTCTGTCGGGGATGCCGGATCGCGGCAAATATGTGGACCAGATCGACTATCACTTCTTTGGCGATGGCGATTATGCTGCCGTGACCGGGTGGCCTGACATGATCCAGACCGTCACCCATGGCGGCTGGCTGGGCATCGCGCCGTCGGGCAAGAAGATCACCATGCGCAGCCTTGATTTCTGGCGCATTGAAAACGGCAAGATCCGGGAAAACTGGGTGTTGGTCGACCTGCTGGATGCATATGACCAGTTGGGTGTGGACGTGTTTGCACGTCTGCGGGAGTTCAACAAGGTGCGCCATATGGGGCGCCTTAATATCCCTGATGGAATGAGCTGATGAATAAACTGCCCAAAACCCCCTCGTTTCGACTTGATGGTCGTCGCGCGCTTGTGGCCGGGGCCAGTTCCGGGATCGGCCTGGCGTGCGCCGCTGCTTTGGGCGAAGCCGGGGCCGAAGTGGTTCTGGCCGCCCGGCGCGCCGATGCGTTGAAGGCGCTGGTCGGCGAAATGACGGCTGCGGGTATGTCTGCCCGTGCGCTGCCGTTGGACGTGTCCGATATTGCGGGCACGCAGGCGGCGATTGCGGGAAACGGACCCTTTGATGTGCTCGTGAACTCCGCCGGACTGGCGCGCCACAGTCCCGCGACCGAGACCACCGAAGCGGATTTCGACGCGGTGTCCGACTTGAACATCAAGGGTGCTTATTTCCTGACCCAAGCGGTGGCGAAGGGGCTGATTGCAGCCGGAAAGCCCGGCAGCCTGATCAACATATCCTCGCAAATGGCGCATGTGGGCGGGGTGGACCGGGCGGTCTATTGCGCGACCAAACACGCGGTCGAGGGCTTCACCAAGTCGATGGCGATCGAATGGGGCAGGGCGGGCATCCGCGTCAACACGATCTGCCCGACTTTCATCCTGACAGACTTGACCCGATCCACCTTTGAGCAGCCGGACAAACGCGCCTGGATCGAAGACAAGATCAAGCTGGGTCGCGTGGGTGAGGTCGAGGATATCATGGGCGCGGTGCAATTCCTGGCCTCGGACGCGTCCAGCCTTGTCACCGGCACGGCCTTGATGATCGACGGGGGATGGACCGCAGAATGAGCAAAGTGACCTCAGCCCAAGTTGCACAGCGCGCGGGCGTCAGCCAATCTGCCGTCAGCCGGGTGTTTACCCCCGGCGCCTCCGCGTCGAAGCGCACGGTTGAGAAAGTCAGGAAAGCTGCGGATGAACTGGGCTATCGCCCCAATTCGCTGGCGCGCGCGATGGTGTCGGGCAAAAGCCGGATAATCGGCCTGGTCGTGGCCTATCTGGAAAACCACTTCTATCCCGAAGCCTTGGAAAAACTGTCCAATGCGTTGCAGGAACAGGGCTATCACATCCTGATTTTCATGGCTTCCAGCACGTCCGGTGACATCAGCGACGTGGTCGAGGAAATTCTGGATTATCAGGTGGATGGGATCATCACCGCCTCGGTCGCCATGTCGTCGGATCTGACCGACCGTTGCCGCAAGGCCGGGGTGCCCATTGTCCTGTTCAACCGGTCGCAGGACGGGCCGGACCTGTCCTCGGTCGCGTCGAACAATGTCGCGGGCGGGCGCAAGGTAGCCGAGTTCCTGATCGCGGCGGGGCACCGGAAAATCGGCTACATCGCGGGGTGGGAAGGGGCGTCGACCCAGCGTGACCGCGAGGCTGGGTTCCGGACCGGACTGGCTGCGGCCGGTGTTTCGCTTCACAGCCGCGCCGTGGGGGATTTCCGTTCTGACCGCGCTGCCGAGGCCGCACGGCAGATGTTCTCGGGCGATGATCGGCCCGACGCGGTGTTTGTCTGCAACGATCACATGGCCTTCGCGGTGATGGATGTATTGCGGTCAGATCTTGGCCTGTCGGTGCCCGGTGACGTGTCGGTCGTTGGCTACGACGATGTGCCGATTGCCGGCTGGCCCGCCTATGACCTGACCACCGTGCGCCAACCCGCCAACCGTATGGTGGCCGAAACCGTCGGCCTGCTTCTGGCGGAAATCGACGGCACCGGGAAAGGCCCGCAGAAGATTGAAATTGACGGCCCGCTAGTCGTGCGCGGCTCGGCCCGCAAACCGGAAGGATGGAGCGAATGAAGGGTTTTGACAGCAAGTTCAAGGATTTCCCCGACTATATCATCGGGATCACCAAGGAAATCTGGGAAGATCGCGGCATCGCCACGCTGCATGACTACTATGCACCCGATATCGTTGTGCGCTCGCCTGCCTCGGTCGTGGTGGGCAATCAGGATGTCATCGGCGCGACCATGGCCACGCTGGCAGAGTTTCCCGACCGCACCCTGCTGGGCGAAGATGTAATCTGGTCGGGCACCCCGGAAGAGGGGATGTTGTCCTCGCACCGGTTGTTTTCGACCGCGACGCATCTGGGCGATGGGGTTTATGGCAAGGCGACTGGGAACAAGCTGGCCTATCGCATCATCGCGGACTGCCACGCGATCAACAACCAGATCAATGATGAATGGCTGATCCGCGACCAGGGCGCGATTGTGCGCCAGATGGGGTGGGAACCGAAGGATTATGCAAGTGACCTGATCGCGCGTGAGGGCGGGCCAGAGCGTTGCGTGAAACCCTTCACCCCCGCCAATGACAAGCCCGGCCCCTATAAGGGCAACGGCAATGACAATGAATGGGGCCAGAAATACGCCGACATCCTGACGCGCATCATGAATGCCGACATGACCGCGATCGAATCCGAGTATGACCGCGCGGTGCAATCGGAATATCCGGGCGGTGCCACAGGTCACAGCTGGGGGCCGGTGGATCGGTTCTGGATGGGGCTGCGTGCATCCTTCCCGAATGCCACCTTCACCATCCACCACCAGATCGGGCGCGATGATCCGTTGATGCCGCCGCGCGCCGCGCTGCGTTGGACGTTGCACGGCAAGCATGACGGCTGGGGCGTTTTCGGCGTGCCGACCGGGGCCGAGGTCTATGTGCTGGGCGCAAGCCATGCCGAGTTCGGGCCGTGGGGTTTGCGGCGGGAATTCACTCTGTTCGATGAAACCGCGATCTGGAAACAGATCCTGTTGCAAACCGGAGAGGTGTAAGTGTCAACCGACGCTCTTCATCTGGACGCGGGTCAGGCCGCACGCAGGTTTCATAACTTCTGCGCGTCCCGGCGCGCGCGGCGGTTGAATGACCACCCGCCCGGTGTCCGGGTTTGATCCACACAAACCCAACCCGATAGGAGACAGACCAATGAGCAACATCCAAGACCGCATCGTTCGCTATGGCGAGCTGCAACCCTGCAAAACCGCCTTCATCGACGCCCACACGCCGGGCTCGGACCAGAAGGAAAACTTCACCATCATCGGCGGCGGCGTCAGTGAAAGCCCAGATCAGCACGTTCACATCACCGATCAGATCGGCTTCAACATCGGCGCGGCGGGGCAACCGCCGAAATGCCGCAACTCGCTGCATTCCCATACCACCGCCGAGGTGTTCTTTGTCCTCAAGGGACGTTGGCGGTTCTTCTGGGGCCGCTATGGCACAGCGGGCGAATTCGTGGCCGAAGAAGGCGATATTTTCAACATCCCCACCGGCATTTTTCGCGGATTTGAAAACATCGGCACCGACTATGGCATGATCATGGCTGTGTTGGGCGGCGACGACGCGGGCGGCGGCGTGACCTGGGCCCCGCAGGTGATCGAAGACGCCAAGGACCATGGGCTTGTGTTGGGCGATAACGGTGCGCTTTACGACTCCAAGAAGGGTCAAAGCCTGCCCGATGGTGTGAAACCCATGCCACTTCTGACCGAAGAAGAGCTGAAGGCCTTCCCCGAAGTGCCGGTCGAAAATGTCGTGCGCGACTATGTCGCCCGGTATTGGGACTTGATGGCGCTGGCGGGCAAGAAACCCGCGAAAGTCATCGGCGAGGATGGGCTTTTGCGCGACAAACCGGGGTTCGAGGTTGAGTTCCTGACCCGCGGCTCGATCCCCGACGAAATGCACAGCCACGACAAACCCACGGTTCTGATGCCCATGCGTGGTCATTGGAAACTGCGGTATGAGGGCGGGGAAACCGTGCTGAACCCCGGCGACACCTGTCTGATCAATCCGGGCGAGTCCCATGCGCTTGCGCCGTCCATGACAGGCGAGGCGAGCCTTTATCGTGTCCGCACGACTGATGATCCGGCGGGCCTGACCTGGTCTGGCAAATAAGAAACTGTGAGGAGCCCATTATGACACGTATCAAAACAACCCATGTGGGCTCCTTGCCGCGCAGTCAGAAGGTGGTGGATTTCATCTTCGCCCGTGAGAACGGCACCGCCTATGACCCCGACGCGTTCGATGCCTGCATGACACAGGCCGTGTCCGACACCGTGCGCAAACAGGTGGTGGCGGGGATTGACATCGTATCGGACGGTGAGACGTCGAAGATCTCTTACGCCACCTATGTCAAGGACCGCTATACCGGGTTTGACGGCGACAGCCCGCGCAATGCGCCGGCCGACCTGAAAATGTTTCCGGGCTTCCTGAAACGGCTGGCCGATGATGGCGGCACCCCACAATATGCACGCCCCATGTGCGTGGGTGAGGTGAAATCAAAAGGTCAGGGCGAGCTTGAAAAGGACATCGCGAACCTGAAAGCCGCGATGGACGAACATGGGGCAGAGCGCGGCTTCATGAACGCCGCCAGCCCCGGTGTGATCTCGCTGTTCCTTCAGAATGACTACTACACATCGCGCGAGGCTTATCTGGCCGCGCTGGCCGACGCGATGAAGGCGGAATACGAGACCATCGTGGCCTCGGGGCTGGACCTGCAACTGGATTGCCCCGACCTTGCCCTGTCGCGCCACATGCTGTTCACCGACTTGACGGATGACGAGTTCATCAAGGTCGCGAACCTGCATGTCGAGGCGTTGAACCACGCGCTGTTGGACGTCCCTGCCGACAAGGTGCGGGTGCATATCTGCTGGGGCAATTACGAGGGGCCGCATTGCTGCGACATTCCGATGGCCAAGATGTTCGACACGCTGATGGCAACGAAATCGCGCTATGTGCTGTTTGAAACCTCGAACCCGCGCCACGGGCATGAATGGACCACGTTCCGCGACCGCAATGGCGACATCCCAGATAACAAGATTCTGGTGCCCGGCGTCGTCGACACCACCACCAATTTCGTCGAGCATCCTGAACTTGTCGCGCAACGCATCCAGCGGTTCACCGACATTGTCGGCGCGGATCGGGTGATCGCGGGTTCGGACTGTGGTTTCGGCACGTTTGCGGGCTTTGGCGCTGTCGACCCTGACATCGCCTATGCCAAGCTTTCGGCCTTGGCCGAGGGGGCCGCGCTGATCAAATGACGCCCCTTGTGCTGCTTCCCGGAATGATGTGCGATGCGCGGCTGTTTGCGCCGCAATTCGCCGCTTTTTCGGGTCAGCGGATGGTGGTTAGCGCCCCCATCACCGAACATGACCGCGTTGAACGACTGGCCGAGGCTGTGCTGTCGGATGCCCCGCCGCGCTTTGCCCTGGCCGGTCTGTCCATGGGCGGCATCGTCGCGATGGAAGTATTGCGCCAGGCCCGCGATCGGGTCGAGCGGATCGCCCTTCTGGACACCAACCCGTTGGCTGAAACCGATGCCGTCAAAGCCCGTCGTTTTCCGCAAATGCAAAAGGTGCGCGAGGGCCAACTGGCGCATGTCATGCGTGACGAGATGAAGCCAAATTACCTGAGCGACGGCCCGCGCCGGCAGGAAATCCTCGATCTGTGCATGGAGATGGCGCTGGACCTTGGTCCGCATGTGTTTTTGACACAGTCGCGGGCTTTGATGGGCCGGCCCGATCAGGCTGAAACCTTGCGGGCGACGCAGCTTCCGGCGCTGGTCCTGTGCGGGCGGGATGACACTTTATGTCCTGCGGCGCGGCACGAATTGATGGCGGGCCTGATCCCTGATGCTCACCTTGAAATCATCGACGGCGCGGGGCATCTGCCGACGCTGGAGCAACCCGAAAAAACCAACGCGGCGCTGGCGCGCTGGCTGGAGGACTGAATGGACAACACTCTTTTGACCATGCTGCAACGGGTCGATACACCCACCGTTTGCAACGCCATCGAGGTGGCGCAGGGCAAACGTGGCTTTGACGCGTTTACCCGTGGCACGATGCTGGCCTCGCACCCTGATGCCCCGGCCATTGTGGGCTATGCCCGCACCGCTCGGATCGCCGCCGTCGCGCCGCCGACCGAGGCGCCCGAAGTCATCAAGGCACGGCGCATGGACTATTACCGCCATATGTCACAAGGTTCGCGCCCCGCGCTGGCGGTGATTGAAGACGTGGATTTCCCCCGGTGCATCGGCGCCTATTGGGGCGAGATCAACACGACGGTGCATAAGGGTTTCGGCCTGTCCGGTGCGCTGACCAACGGGGTTATGCGTGACCTTGGCGATCTGCCCGACGGGTTTCCGGTGATTGCAGGCTCCATCGGTCCCAGCCATGGGTTCGTCCATGTAAAGGATATTGCGCAACCGGTGACGGTCTTCGGGTTGACCATCGCGGATGGCGATCTGGTCCATGCCGACCGCCACGGTGCGCTCGTCATTCCGCCCGACGTATTGCCTGATTTGGAAGCCGCAATCCGGCGCCTGTTGGACACCGAGAAACTTGTGCTGGACCCAGCACGTCAGGAAGGGTTCGACTTTGACGCCTTCGAAGCCGCGTGGTCAGCCTTTGAGGCGGCGCGGACATAGTGAAAGCGCAAGGGCCGGGCGAAGTTTGATCCGCCCGGCCCCTGTTTCTTACGCCAGAAGATCGAAGCGGTCGGCGTTCATCACCTTGGTCCAGGCGGCCACGAAGTCGCGCACGAATTTCGCTTCATTGTCATCCTGAGCATAGACTTCTGCATAGGCGCGCAGGATCGAGTTTGATCCGAACACAAGATCAGCGCGGGTTGCGGTGTATTTCACCGCGCCTGTCTGGCGGTCCTGCAACTCGTAAGTGCCATCTTCGCTGGCGGGAACCCATTTGTAGCTCATATCGGTCAGCACCTGGAAGAAGTCGGTGGTCAGCTGGCCTTCCCGCTGGCTGAAGACCCCGTGTTTCGAGCCGCCATAGTTGACGCCCAGCACACGAAGCCCACCGACAAGCGCGGTCATTTCAGGCCCGGTCAGGCCCAGAAGCTGCGCCCGGTCGAGCAACAGCTCTTCCGCGTGGACGGGCAGGTCGTCGCGTTTCCAGTTGCGGAAGCCATCCGCGACGGGTTCAAGCACCGAGAAGCTATCAGCATCTGTTTGCGCGTCCGTGGCGTCACCACGACCGGGGGTGAAGGGCACAGAAACGTCCGACCCGGCGGCCTTGATCGCCTGTTCGACCCCGACATTGCCGGCCAGAACGATCACGTCGGCGATGGACGCGCCGGTCTCGGCAGCGATGGGTTCAAGGATGCCCAGCACCTTGGCCAGCCGTTTCGGTTCGTTGCCCGGCCAGTCTTTCTGCGGAGCAAGCCGGATGCGGGCACCATTGGCCCCGCCGCGCATATCCGAGCCGCGATAGGTGCGGGCGCTGTCCCATGCGGTGGCAATCATCTCGGCCATGCTCAGGCCGCTTTTGGCGATCTTTGCCTTCACCGCGTCAACATCGTAATCGGTCGACCCAGCGGGCACCGGATCTTGCCAGATCAAATCGCCTTCGGGGACGAAGGGACCGATATAGTTGGCCTTCGGTCCCATGTCCCGGTGGGTCAGCTTGAACCATGCCTTGGCAAAGGTTTCGGCCAGATATGCCGGGTCTTTGTGGAACCGTTCGCAAATTTCGCGATAGATCGGGTCGACCTTCATCGCCATATCCGCGTCGGTCATGATCGGGTTGTGCTTGATCGAAGGATCCGTTGCGTCCGGCACCTTGTGCTCTTCTGCGATGTTGATCGGTTCCCACTGATTGGCACCTGCGCGGGATTTCTTGACCTCCCATTCATAGCCGAACAAGAGGTCAAGATAGCCATTGTCCCACTTGGTCGGGTTGGTGGTCCAAGCTCCTTCCAGCCCCGATGTATGCGCTGTGTTGGCGTTGCCGTCGAAGCCGGGATCAGCCCAACCAAAACCGCCGGCCTCAAGATCGCAGCCCGCAGGGGCGGGTCCGACTTGATCTGCGGCCAGACCACCATGCGCTTTCCCAACCGTGTGTCCGCCCACTGTCAGGGCGGCGGTTTCTTCGTCGTTCATCGCCATGCGTGCGAATGTCATGCGCACGAATTTACCCGTCTTTGCGGGATCGGGCACGCCGTTCACACCTTCGGGGTTCACATAGATCAGGCCCATATGCGACGCCGCAAGCGGATCATAGAGCGAGTCTGCATCATCCAGATCGGTGATCCGTTCGTCCGTGGGGGCCAGCATTTCGCTGTCTTCACCCCAGTTGATGTCCAGCTCGGGCGCCCAGATGTCTTCACGCCCAAAGGCGAAGCCATAGACTTTCAGACCCATATTGGAATAGGCCACCGTCCCGGCCAGCACCAGAAGGTCGGCCCAGGACAGCGCGTTGCCGTATTTCTTTTTCACCGGCCAAAGGATGCGCCGCGCCTTATCAAGGCTGGCGTTGTCGGGCCAAGAGTTCAGCGGTTCAAACCGCAGGTTGCCGGTGCCCGCACCGCCGCGCCCATCGCCCAGACGATACGATCCGGCGACATGCCATGACAGTCGGATGAACAACCCGCCATAATGCCCCCAGTCGGCGGGCCACCAGCTTTGGCTGTCGGTCAGCAGTTTGTCGACGTCGTCCCAGACGCCTTGAAAATCCAGAGCCTTAACAGCTTCGCGGTGGTTGTAGTCGGGATCCATGGGATTTGATCGCGCATCGTGCTGATGCAGGATGCTTATGTTCAGCGTTTTGGGCCACCATTTTGCCGGGTGGTTGTCCATTCCGGTGTTGCCGCCATGCATGACCGGGCAACCGCCGCCCTTCATCACGTTGTCTCCGTCCATAATCTACTCCCTATCGGATGATTGCTACGGCGATTCCGTAGCTTAGAATGAGTCTAACGCGACTGAATTATAAATCCCAATTGATTATTCTTACAGAAGCGATAACCTTTGGTTATGATCGGTCTGACCCTGAAGCATCTTCGATATTTCGATGCCCTCGCGCGCCATGCCCATTTTGGCCGTGCTGCGGATGCCTGTGGGATCTCGCAGCCCGCGCTATCGGTGCAGATCAAGGAATTGGAGGCGATGCTTGGTTCGCCGCTGGTCGAACGCGGATCGCGGAACATCCGTTTGACCAGCCTTGGCACAGCGTTTTTGGATCGGGCGCGCAAGATACTGGTGCAGGTGGGCGAGCTGGACGATCTTGCGCGGTCGGCCATGGGGCCGCTTGCGGGGCAGTTGCGGCTTGGGATCATTCCGACGGTCGCGCCTTATCTTTTGCCACAGGTGATGGCTGCGTTGTCGACCCAATTGCCCACGCTGGAGCTTTACCCGCGCGAGTCCGTTACCAGGTCACTGATCGCTGATCTGCTTGACTCGCGGCTTGATGCGGCCATTGTCGCCCTTCCGATTTCCGAGCCCGCGTTGCAGGAATTTGCGCTGTTCAAGGAAGATTTCGTGCTGGTGCGTCCGGTTAGCGAGGCGGATAAACCCGTGCCCAGCCCGGAAAAGCTTCAGGACATGCGATTGCTGCTGTTGGAGGAGGGGCATTGCTTCCGCGATCAGGCGCTGAGCTTCTGCGAGGTTTCAACCACCAAACCACGCTATTTGATGGAGGGCAGTTCGCTGTCAACGCTGGTGCAGATGGTCGGGGCGGGGATGGGCGTGACGCTGATCCCCGAAATGGCGTTGCCACTGGAAACGCGGCAGGCGCAGGTTTCCATCGCCCGATTCACGCCACCCAGCCCCGCGCGCAGCATCGGCATGGTGTGGCGCAAGACCAATCCGTTGGCTGAAAAACTGATGGAGGTCGGGGCGATTGTCCGGCAGGTGGGGGACACACAGCGCAGGTGCGCCGATGCGGCCCCGGCCTAGTTACTTGCCGCCCAGAAGATGGGCCATATGCTGCATGGCAAGGGCATATCCGTGCGTGCCGAACCCGGCCATAACCGCATCGGCGCGAAGGCTGACGAAGGATTTGTGCCGGAAGGGCTCGCGTTTGTGGACCTGACTGACATGAACCTCGATCACCGGGCCATCAAAGGCGTTCAGCGCGTCCAGCACTGCGATGGAATAATGCGTGAGCGCACCGGGGTTGATGATGATCCCGGCGGCGTCTTCCCGCGCCTCGTGAATCCAATCGACAATCTGACCTTCGTGGTTGGATTGCAGCATCTTTTGCGACAGACCGGCAGATGCCGCGACCGTCTGACATTGCGCTTCGATATCGGCCAGAGTCTCGTGCCCATAGAGGTCAGGTTGCCGATTGCCCAACAGGTTCAGGTTCGGGCCGTTGAGGATATAGATCAGTTTGCTCATCAGGCGGCTCTTTCGTCTTGGCGTTGGGCGGTTTCTGCCGCCTCCTCGCGTTTGCCGGGTTTTCATGTTCTGGCATTAAAGCCGAACTTAGACAAGCAAGCCAAAGAGATAACGGACCGCTGTGGGATTGGTGCCAGTGTGGGCCAACAGAAAAGCCCCGGTCGCGGATGGGCCGGGGCTTTGTCTTATTTGATGACCGGTGCACCGTCTAGCTGGCGGTCAGATGGGTGTCGAAGAAGGCCAGTGTCCGCTCCCACGCCAGAGTTGCCGCATCTTCGTCATAGCGCGGGGTGGTGTCGTTGTGGAAGCCGTGGTTGACGCCCGGATAGAAGTGGACGGTATAGCCCTTTCCGTTTTCATCCAGCGCCGCCTTATAAGCGTCCCAGCCCGCGTTGATCCGTTCATCCAGTTCCGCATAGTGGATCAGCAGCGGGGCCTGGATCTGCGGCACGTCTTCGGCGGCGGGTTGCCGGCCATAGAACGGCACCGACGCGGCAAGATCGGGATAGGCCACTGCCAGCGCGTTGCTGACGCCGCCGCCATAGCAGAAGCCGACACATCCGACGCGACCCGTGCTGCCCTGATGGTCGCGAAGGTATTCGAAGGCGGCAAAGAAATCTTCCATCAGTTTTGCGCCATCAAGCTGTCGCTGCATCTCGCGGCCTTCGTCGTCCGTGCCGGGATAGCCGCCAAGTGGCGTTAGCCCATCCGGCCCAAGCGCGAGATATCCGGCCTTGGCTGTGCGGCGCACCACATCTTCGATATAGGGGTTGAGACCTCGGTTCTCGTGCACGACCAGAACAGCGGGCAGAGGGCCTTCGGCACCCGCTGGGCGGGCCATAAGACCGCGGATCATGCCGTGACCTTCGGGGCTTTCATATTCGATGACCTCGGTTTCAATATCCGGGTCGTCCGGCGCGACCTGTTGGGCCAAAGCATAATTCGGCTGAAGCTGTTCAAAGATCATCGCGCCTGTAACACCGGCGGCAGCATAGCGGCCCGCCTTGGCAATAAATTCGCGTTTGCTGAGTTTGCCGTGCACGTATCCATCGAAGACTTCCAGAATGCGCGGATCGAAATCAGACGCACGCTTGCGTTGAGGTTGGTCTGTCATTTTTTCTCCTCTGTTGCTTGAATATGGTTGGTTGCATGATCCGGGAGTAGCCAAGATCGCCACCTCGCGGTGTCGCCTTTACCAAGTTTAGCACACGCGTCATGATTCTCTTACGGCGCGTGCGGTTGGAATGAATGCAACTTCCACACAAATTACCGGTCCTAACCGGCTGTCATGCGACGCAGGGTGGTGTCTCGATCAATGAAATGATGCTTCAACGCGCCAAAGATATGCAGCGCCAACATAAGCAGGATCACCGGGGGTGCGGTTTCGTGGACTGCCTTGGCGACGGTGTCCAGCCATTCGATCTTGCCCAGAGACGGCAACAGGGTCAGCCCCCAGATGGACAAATCGCGCCCGCCTGCGATGGACATGAGGATGCCCGAGATGGGCATCGCAAGGATCGCCGTCAGCAGTCCAACATGCACCACTTTCGCGGTTCTGTCTTGCCAGGCTGGCATCTGTTCGACTGGTTTTGGGAACCCGTTCGCCACCCGCCAGCCAACACGCCACAGGCCATAGATCAGAACACTGACGCCAAAAGCTTTATGCCATTGCATATATGGGCTGACCGCCTCGCGCGGCAGCTCGCTGTTTTCGATGAAGATGCCAAGGCCCAATGCGCCCAGAAAGATTGCTGCGGTGATCCAGTGGTTGATCTTCGACACCGATCCGAAATGGGTGGGACCGTCGGTTATTGGTGATGTTTTCACGGGGTGGGGTTGTTGATGTCCGTGCATGTTCGATGCTCCATAACTGTATCGGGCGGCCCAGTCAGCCCGCCCGCTGTTTATGCGCAGTCGATCAGCGGCGACCTGCCTTGTCGGTCAGGGTCAGTGCACCGTCATTGTCGCGATCCATACGGTTCACGACATCTCCGAAGCGAGCGTCGGCTTCTTCAGGGCTGATCACGCCATCGCCATCCGCGTCGAGATCCTGGAACATATCGACCATGCGCGAGCGGGTGAATTCGCGGTAGAGCGTATCGAATTCTTCGATCGACAGGGCACCGTCACCCGAAACATCGGCCTCGGTCACTTTCGCGGCGCGAAAAGCGTTGACCTCTTCCTGCGTGACCGAACCGTTTCCGTCGGCGTCTATCTGGGCGAACAGGCCGCGAAACATTTCGCCGCCACCTCTCATGCCATCACCGCCACGCATCCCGTGGCCACCACGCTTTTCATGACGACCCATGCGGTCGCCCTTGCCACTGTCGCGGCCTGCTTTGCCGTCACGATAATCGGCGCGTTGCATTGGTTTCTGGGATTGCATCTGGACCTGTGCTTGATCGTCCGGGGTCAGCGGCGGCAGGTTTTGGGCAGTCGCGATCATCACCCCGGATCCGATCAGGCCAAGCGTCAGAAATCCGATGGGAAGAATTTTGGTCGTTTTCATTGTGTGATCCTTTTCGATCCTGAGATATTGAGGACGCATGTCGCGTCCGGTGATCTCGATATGGACCTGATGACGCGAAAAGGTTTGTCAGGGCGAACCCGATTTTGTCGCCAGTTGTCGCGGCCCAGGGGTTTGACACATTTTGCGACAAATCAGGGCCTGTTGGGTGGGTGCGTATACTAGGCATGCACCCCCAATGCAGCTACGACTGTCTTATAACACGCGAAAGGAGAAGCCGTTGGACGCGTCTGAGCCGAAAATTTTAATCGTTGATGATGCGCGCGACATTCGCGAGCCGCTGGGTCAGTACCTGCACAAGCAAGGGTTTCGTACAGAACTGGCTGCAAATGCCGGTGAAGCGCGCCGGATCATCGAGGAAGCGAACCTGGCGCTGATTGTTCTGGACGTGATGATGCCGGGCGAAGACGGGCTGAGCCTGTGCCGCTGGCTTGTTGGGCGCGGTGGTCCGCCTGTGATCCTGTTGACGGCGATGGCGGATGAGACTGACAGGATCGTGGGTCTTGAACTGGGAGCCGATGACTACGTCGTCAAACCATTCAACCCGCGCGAGTTGCTTGCGCGTATCCGGGCCGTCTTGCGACGCGCGCCGCCGCCCGAGCCGAAGGTGCCGACGGGACGGGCACGGATTGCAGGTTGGACCCATGACCCGACCACCCATCGGCTGGTTCACCAAGACGGGCGCGATATCGAGCTGACAACAGGCGAAAGCCGTCTTCTGGCGGTACTGGCAGACCATCCCAACACGGTGCTCAACCGTGATCGACTGTTGGATCTGACGGTTGGGCGGGATGCCAAGGCCTATGACCGTGCCATAGATAACACGGTCAGTCGTTTGCGCCGCAAGATCGAGGAAGACCCGAAAGTGCCGAAGCTGATCGTCACGGAATGGGGCGGCGGATACCGTCTGGCCGCCGACGTCGAAGCAGAATGAACGCCTTGCGTCGATTTTTACCCGATGGGGTCGCGGGCCGGTTTGCCCTGCTGCTGACCGTGGCGCTTGTGGTCGCCAACTTGATCGCGCTGGCGCTGCTGTCGATCGAGAGGGGTCGCCTGGATCGGGCCGCGTTGATCGAGCGGGAGGCAGAGCGCATCGTGTCGCTTGTTCCGGCCATCGAGGCAGCCGAGCCTGGTTCGCGCCATGCCATCGCACGCGACGCGTCCACCCGGTTTTCGCGCGTTTCGGTCGACCCTGAACCGGTGGTAACAGAGGTTCCGACCGCACCACGATCAACGGCTTTGACCAAGGACCTGACGGATGCGCTGGACGGACGACGCGTTCAAGCCGCGATCTTGGTGCGCCCGGATCGCGATGGCGGTCATCGCAGCGAAAGCATTGCCGTTTCGATCCTGTTGGCATCGCCCGATGGCGGGACAACGCAATGGTTAAACGTGCGGTCACGGGGGGAACGCCCCCGTCCGCCGGGGCTGGATGAAGAGGTCTTCTTTATCGTTCTGGGTCTGTCGCTTGTCGCGGTATTGGGGGTGTCGCTGCTGTTTCTGCGCCGCCTGACGCGACCGCTTCGTGAACTGGCAACGGCGGCGCGGGCCGCGGGCAATGGCGACCGGTCCGCTCATGTGGCCGAGGAAGGGCCGCGCGAAATGCGCGAGGCTGCCGCTGCGTTTAACGACATGCAATCCCGCATCGCCCGGTTCGATGCTGAACGGATGCGGACCTTGGCCGCGGTGGGTCATGATCTGCGCACCCCGATCACCAGTCTGAGGATTCGGGCCGAGCTTCTGGATGATCCAGACGGCGCAGCGATGATCCGAACGCTGGATGAAATGACGGTAATGGCGAACGGGCTGGTATCTTATGCCCAGGGCGCGAGAGAGGCTGAGTCAGCCGAGCAGGTTCAACTGCGCGATCTGTTGGCACGTCTGTGTGACGAGCAGGGCGCGATCCTTGCCCCCGGTGACGCCGTTACGATCACCGCGCGCCCGGTTGCGCTTGCGCGTGCGTTCAGAAACCTGATCGACAACGCCACCCGCTATGGCGGTGCCGCCCGCCTGTCACTGCACGTCCGGCGGCACCGGGCAGTGATCACCATCGACGATGACGGGCCGGGTATCCCTGTCGCTGACCGTGAATCCATGTTTGAACCCTTTGTCCGCGGCGAGTTGAGCCGCAATCTTGAAACGGGCGGCGCGGGACTGGGGCTGTCGATTGCACGCGGCATTATCGCAGCCCATGGCGGAGAGATTGCTTTGACCAACCGGGACGAAGGCGGCTTGCGCGTATCGATTGATCTGCCGGTTGTGATCTGAGATGAGAAAATCCCTGATAATCGTTTCGGTGTTGATACTGGTCCTGGTCGCGACCGTGGGTGCCCAATATCTTTGGCAATCACGCGGGCCGGGGCTGGTCTCGCCGTCAGCGAATGCACTGCGCGTTGCCACGTGGAACGTCCATTACATCATGGCGCGGCGTGACGACGGGCGGTGGGGTCTGGAACGATGGCATCAGCGCAAAGCGCCGCTTGCCGCTACTTTCGCAGCCCTTGAGGCAGACATCGTCGCATTTCAGGAGATGGAGACGTTCGAGGGCAGCGATGACGATACCGTCAATCTGGCGCGGTCGTGGCTGTTGGATACAAACCCGGACTACAGTGCGGCGGCAGTCGGTGATTGGAGGGTCTTTCCCTCAACGCAACCGATCTTCTATCGCACCGAACGGTTCGATTTGTTGGAGCAAGGGTGGTTCTTTCTGTCTGAAACGCCCGATGTCATCTATTCCCGCACCTTTGACGGGTCTTACCCCGCATTCGTATCCTGGGCTGTGTTCCGGGACCGACAAAACGATGCGGAATTTCGCGTGGTGAATGTGCATCTGGATTATTCCAGTGGTGAAAACCGCACAAGATCCGTTGCTCTGATGACCGATCGAATGGCGCCGTGGATCGCTGGAAACGAGGCGGTGATTCTTGCGGGCGATCTGAATGCACTTGCCGGGTCATCGTTGCATGACAAGCTTGAACAGGCTGGTTTGACCTTTGTGCCGGTGAAGGGGGCAACTTATCATCTGGATCGGGGTCTGAACTTATTTGGGGCGATAGATCATATTGCCCATACTGAAAAGCTTCAGCCGATTGGCGAAGCCATGGTGGTCCGAGAACGGCTCGACCCGGTCTGGCCGTCGGACCATTATCCTGTCGTCGTGGATTATCGCGGGTCCGGCAGTTAAGCAGACATTCGCGCTATTTGTCTTGCGAGCCGCCTCGTGCCGAGGCACGTTTCAGCGGGGCATGAAGGGTATTCGGGGTATGGCGGAAAGGACATTCGATGACATTTCTGGGGATTGATCTTGGCACCTCTGGCCTGCGTGCTTTGTTGGTCGATGCAGAGGGCACGCCGCTTGGCGCGGTCGAGCGGAGCTATGCCGCGACACATCCCCATCCCGGTTGGTCCGAACAGGACCCCGCCCAGTGGATCGCAGCATTTGACAGTGCGATGGACGAATTGCGGGCGACGTTCCCCGGGTTTGCCGATCTGCGCGGGATCGGGGTTGCCGGGCATATGCATGGCGCCACGCTGCTTGATGCGGCGGGCAAGGTTTTGCGCCCCTGTATTCTGTGGAATGACACGCGATCTGCGGCTGAGGCGGCGGTGCTGGATGCAATGCCGGATGTTCGGGCACGATCCGGCAACATCGTATTCCCCGGCTTCACGGCACCCAAGCTGGAATGGGTGCGCCGCCATGAACCCGAGATTTTTGCACAGACTGCCAAGGTTCTGCTGCCCGCGGCCTATCTGAACTACTATCTGACCGGTGAATATGTGGCGGACATGTCGGACAGTGCTGGCACGTCGTGGCTGGATGTTGGCAAGCGTCAGTGGTCCGAGCGGTTGCTTGAGGCCAGCCACATGCGGCCGGATCAGATGCCCCGGTTGGTCGAAGGGTCAGAAGTGGCGGGAGGGATGCGCCAAAAGCTGGCCAGGAAATGGGGGTTGAGCGGTTCTGTGACCGTGGCGGGCGGGGCAGGGGACAATGCCGCCGCTGCCTGTGGCATCGGCGCGTTGAATGAAGGGCAGGGGTTTGTCTCGCTGGGCACGTCCGGGGTGCTTCTGGCTGCGCGCGATGGATACGCACCTGCGCCAGAGACCGCCGTGCACACGTTTTGTCATGCGGTGCCGGGGCGGTGGTTTCAGATGGGCGTCATGTTGTCGGCGACCGACAGTCTGAACTGGCTGGCGCGGATTACTGGCGAAAAACCGGCGAAGCTGACCGCGCTTCTTGGCAATGTGTTGCACCCACCCGGTGCGGTTCGGTTCCTGCCCTATCTGTCCGGTGAACGGACACCTCACAATGACGCTGAAATTCGCGGCGGGTTTACAGGCTTGTCCGCAGGAACCACGCGGCAGGACATGACCCGCGCTGTGCTTGAAGGCGTGGCGTTCGGGTTGCGCGACAGTTTCGACGCGCTGACCGGCACTGATGCCAAGCTGGACAAGATCATCGCCATCGGTGGCGGAACCGCGTCGCGATACTGGGTGAACCTGTTGGCAACCGTGCTGGGTGTGCCGGTTCAACTGCCCGCATCAGGCGAGTTCGGCGCTGCGCTGGGAGCGGCACGACTGGGCCGGATCGCAGCCACCGGTGTCGCGCCGGAAAG
The DNA here is from genome assembly GCF_056857795.1 of Aliiroseovarius sp. B-4. Classification (NCBI taxonomy): domain Bacteria; kingdom Pseudomonadati; phylum Pseudomonadota; class Alphaproteobacteria; order Rhodobacterales; family Paracoccaceae; genus Aliiroseovarius; species Aliiroseovarius sp. B-4. The sequence goes on along the minus strand of NZ_JBSXNV010000032.1, from coordinate 119,586 downwards.
CGTCATCACGCCGCCAGAGATACAAGTCGAAATCCTGCCGGATACCGAGAAGATGGAGGCGTTCGCCGCGGCCCATCAGGCTTTCCGCAGGGCTTATCCGGCGCTGAAATCCATTCAGTAAATCAAATCGCGCGGCCAGCCTGTCGCCCCTCGTATATCGCCAAGGCCGCATTGCGGGGCGCATTGGCGTCGCCGATGGTGTGGGTGAGAATGCCCATCACGTCTAACGCCGTGCGAAGGCTGGTGTCGGCGATGTTTGTCGTGGCCAGTACCAGCGTGTCGGCCGCGAGAGGTTCGGTTTGACCCGTCAACAGGGATTGCACGATCGCGCCGTTGGCGGTCCATTCGCTGATTGCGGCATCGGTCACGAAGCGCACGCCCAACTGGGCCAGCGTCCGCCGGAGCGGCCAGTCGGTGGCCGAGCGTTCCAGTTCCTTGCCGATCATCGCGGCGGGGGTGACAATCGTCACCTCATGGCCGTCCTCGGCCAGCCGCCAAGCTGTGCCACAGCCGCGCCAATTGCCGCCTTCGTCCAGCACAACGACACGCGGGCCCGGCCGCACCGTTTGCATCATCACATCCTCGACCGAGCAGACATTGCCCTTTTCCAGACCCGGAAGGCCGGTCAGATGCGGCAGCGCCTTTTGGAAGCCCGTTTCGGCGGGCAGTGATCCGGTCGCCAGCACCACTTTGTCAGCGCCCAATGCTGTTATGTCGCCTTCATCCATGCAAGTGTTGAAACGCAGATCGACACCAAGCTGGGTCAGTTGCCGTTCATACCAGTCGATCAACTCGCTGATCTGGCCCCGGCGCGGCTGCAATCCGGCCAAGCGGAATTGCCCGCCCAACCTTGGCCCGGCTTCGGCCAGCGCGACGCGATGCCCGCGTTCTGCGGCCACGCGGGCGGCCTCAAGCCCGGCGGGGCCACCGCCGACAACAAGAACGGATTTTGAATTGGGTGCCGGATCAAACCTGTCTCCGCCCCACAGATATTCATGCCCGGCAGAGGGGTTGATCAGGCACGAAATGTAATAGTCACGGCTGCGCCGCCCCCAACATTGCTGGTTACAGGAGATGCAGCCGCGAATGTCATCCGCCCGTCCCCTCCTGGCCTTGTTGACCAGATGCGGATCGGCAATCTGGCCGCGCACGATGGACACCAGATCGGCCTCGCCTGCGCCCAGAACGGTGTTTGCGTTTTGCGGTGTTCGGATGTGACTTTCGGCGGTGACGAGAGCATTCTTCACCACGCCCTTTAACATAGCCGCCAGATCGACCCCCAGCTTTTCGCCGTAAAGAAAGGTCGGCATCAGCTTGTAGAAATCGAAATAGCCGCCCGTGCCGCAGGTGACGTAATCCATCAACCCCTCGGCATCGTGCAGAGCGACAATCCGGGCGGTGTCTTCCTTGGTCAGAGCGGCTTCGACATCCGGTTCGTCATTGACGGCCAAACCGATGACGAAGTCATTGCCACAGGCGTCACGAATGCGGCGCAGCACCTCGCGCGAGGCGCGCGTGCGATTTTCAAGACTGCCGCCCCAACTATCGCTGCGCTGATTGGAAAATGGCGTCCAGAACTGATCCAGAAGACCGTGATAGGCGGCCCAGACCTCGACCCCGTCGAACCCGGCTTTCTGGCAGCGGATGGCGGCCTGGACAAACCCTTCGATTGTGTCCTCAATCTCGGTCTCGGTCATTTCGTGACTGCCGTCGCTGTCGTGATAACTGGGGCCGCCCGACGGCGACCAGTGGGCGTGCCAGGAATTGTCGCCATCACCATGTGCGCCAACATGGTAAAGCTGCTGGATCATCACGGTGCCGTGGGCCTGGCACGCTTCGGTGATGCGCCGGAAATGCGGTATGACCGTGTCCGAGCCAGGCCGGAAATTGCCACGGGTGAGGACGGCGGCGGGATGCACTGGCATCGGTTCAACCACGATCATCGCCGCACCGCCCATGGCGCGTTCAACATAATAGGCCAGATGCTGTTCGCCGGGCAGACCATCCTGCGCCATGTTCGTGGTATGCGCGCCAAACACCAGCCGGTTTTTCAAGGTCTTGTGCCGCAATTGCACCGGCTGAAAGATATGGGGGAACTCGGCCATTTCTTCATGCACCGTTCAGCCCGCACCCCACGTGTCCGAGATCCGATAGCCCTCGGGCCATGGGTCGGAGGGATCAAGCATGTGTTGGTGAATGCCGGTGATCCAGCCCCGGCCAGAAATTTCAGGAATAATGGCCGGGCAATCACCAATTGTGGTTTCGCCAAGAATGGTGCCTGAGAAGGTCGAGCCGATGATGGATTGGACCGTCAGCCGGTCGCCCACATTCATCAGGCCGCGGGCGCGCAGAACCGCCATTCGCGCCGAAAGGGCTGTGCCGGTGGGGGAGCGGTCGACCTTGCCAGGCCGGATCGCGACGGCCGCCTTGGTGTTCAATCCCTCAGCGTCCTTGACCAATGGCCCGGCAAACAGACAGAACGAGAAATGCCGCCAGTCAGGATTGTCCGGGTGCGAAAACGTCAATTGCTGATTGGCGGCATTGGTGATGCGGACGCCAAGTTTTGCGATGTCACGCGCCTCGTCTTCGGTCAGCGAAAAACCGAGCGCTGCGGCATCCACGATAACGAAACTGTCACCGCCATAGGCGGTATCGACGGTCAGTGTGCCAAGGCCATCGACCGCAAGCGTCTGGTCGAGTTCGGCAGCGAAGGATGGGACGTTCTGCACATGAATGCGCTCGGCCTTGCCGTTTTTGCAGTCTGCCCTGACGCGGACCAGCCCGCCGGGTGACTCCAGCACCATATGTGTTTCTGGTTCCTGCATTGGGACCAAACCCGCGTCCAGCAGCACGGTTGCGACACAGATTGAATTCGAACCGGACATCGGCGGGGTGTCCTCGGGTTCCATGATAATCCACGCGGCCTGTGCGTCGGGGTGTCTGGGAGGCACCAGCAGGTTCACATGCCGAAAGACCCCGCCGCGCGGTTCGTTCAGGACGAAATTGCGCAGGGTCTGGTCGCGGGCGATCCAGCGGCTCTGTTCCCAGATTGTTTCGCCGGGCGGAGGCAGAACGCCGCCCACGATCACGTCACCCACTTCGCCTTCGGCATGGGCCGAGATGACGTGAATGGTTTTCGAAGACCGCATTCAGATGTCCTTTACCAACCGAAGCGCGTCATAGATCGCCGCATGGGTGTTGCGGGCCGAGACGGCATCGCCAATGCGAAACAGTTGGAAGGTGCCATCCGGGTTGCGATCCATGGTTTGTGGCTGACCGTCGATCAGGGCCTCGTAATCCACCGCCCCGCCGTTTGACGACATCGGCTTCAAATCGAAATAGAGATCGTCCAGCGGCAGGGTGCCATAGTTCACCACGACCTGATCATACTGCGCGTCATGGGTGTGGTCGCTGTAATCTGTGCCAATGACCGCGGTCAGCTTGTTGCCATCGCGTTTCACATCCAAAAGCCGCCGGGTCACGGTGAAGGTCACATCCTTATCCTGCAACGCGCGCATATAGGGCACAAGGTTCATCGCCATGATGTCGGGGGCAAACACGCGGTCGGGGGTCATCACCTCGACCTTCGATCCGGCCAGCGCCGCGATTTCAGCAGCCTGAAGCCCCGGATGATCGCCGCTTTCGTCATAGATCAGGATATTGTCGGCAGGCTTCACGTCGCCCGAGATGATGTCCCACGAGGTAACGACATTCGCTTGCTCGGTCCCGGTTTCAAAAAGTTCCGTGTTAGGCAGGCCGCCGGTTGCCACGATCACCACATCGGGGATCAGGGCGGTGATGTCGTCAGCCTCGGCCCATGTGTTGAACCGAAACTCCACGTCGCGCGCGGCACATTGCGCCATGCGCCAGTCGATGATCGAGATCATTTCGCGCCTGCGCGGGCTTTGTGCGGTCAGGCGCACCTGCCCACCGGGATCGGCGGCGGCTTCGAACACGATGACCTCGTGGCCGCGTTCGGCAGCGACGCGGGCGGCTTCCAACCCACCGGGGCCAGCGCCCACGACCACCACTTTCTTGCGGGTCTTGGCGGGCGGAATGTCATGCGGCATGGTCAATTCGCGCCCGGTGGCAGCGTTGTGCATGCACAGCGCGTCGCCCGCCTGATAGATACGATCAAGGCAATATGTCGCACCGACACAGGGGCGGATGTCATCCTCGCGCCCTTCGATGATCTTGCGCACGATATGCGGATCAGCCATATGCGCCCGAGTCATGCCGACCATATCCAGAAGCCCAGCCTGCACCGCATGGCGCGCCGTCGCCACATCGGGAATTTTCGCGGCGTGGAAGGTCGGCATTCCAGTGGCTTTCCGGACTTCACCTGCAAAATCCAGATGCGGGGCATTTTTCATCCCCTGCACCGGGATAACGTCGGTCATCGCCGGATCGGTGTGAATGCGCCCACGGATCACGTTCAGGAAATCGACCTGCCCGGTGACGGCGAGCCGTCTGGAAATCTCGATCCCATCCTCGGCGGTGATGCCTCCTTTTTGCGCCTCGTCCGCCGTGTAGCGGAAGCCGACGATGAAGTCGTTGCCCACGCGTTTGCGGATTGCGTCAAGAACATCCATCGGAAAGCGCAACCGGTTCTCAAGCGTATCGGCACCGTATGGCCCGATCAGATCGTTGGTCAGCGGCGACCAGAACTGATCCAGCAAATGGCCATAAACCTGCAATTCGATCCCGTCCATGCCGCCCACCTGCATCCGTTCGGCGGCGTCGGCAAAATCGGTGATGATGCGGTCGATGTCCCAATCCTCGATCAGTTTGGGAAAGGCGCGGTGCGCAGGTTCGCGATGCTTTGACGACGAAACCGAGGGCAGCCAATTACCCTTGTTCCACGCGGTGCGACGACCCAGATGGGTCAGTTGGATCATCACCGCGCAACCATGGTCGTGGCAGGCATCGGTCAGGTTTCTGATCCACGGCACCACCTCGTCCTTATACGCCAGAATGTTATTGAACACCGGTGGGCTGTCTTTCGACACCGCAGCCGATCCTGCGGTCATGGTCAGCGCCACACCGGCCTTGGCGCGTTCGGCGTGATAGGCCGCATAGCGCTCCTTCGGCATCCCGTCTTCGGGGTAAGCAGGTTCATGACTTGTGGTCATGATCCGGTTCCTGAGCGTCAGGTGCTTGAGTTGATAGGGCTGGAGCAACGGATCCTTTGACATAGGCTTAACCTCAATACCACGCGTCTGGCATCGACGCTTTCTTCTTCGCCATGAACTCCTGAAGAGCTTCGTCTTTTCCGGGGTCAAGCGGGGGTGTCTGATAGGCGTTCAGTTGTTCTTTCCAACGCGAATTGGCGCGGGTGGCGGCGTCAATCCCACCTTGTTCATCCCAAGTTTCCCATGGCTGGTTGTCGTCCATTGCGCTGTCCCAATAGGCGGTCTTGTAGTGCCGCATCGTGTGCGCGGTCGAGAACAGATGCTCGCCCGGACCTTTTTCCGCCAAGGCGTCGAAGGCAAGCGTGTCCTCGTTCACCTCGACCCCTTTCAGATAGGCGTGAAGCGCGCCGCACAGGTCGGTGTCCATGATAAATTTCTCGTAGGACATCGACAACAGCCCATCGAGGAACCCGGCTGAATGCAGAACGTAGTTCGCGCCGCATTGCACCGCCGACATCATCGACATCATGGATTGCTGCATCGCCTGCGCATCGGGCAATTTCGAGGTCGAGAAATTTCCCGCACAGCGCAGCGGCATGTTCAGGCGACGGGCCAATTGCCCCATCACCAGCGACCCCAGCGCGGGTTCCGGCGTGCCGAAGGTGGGCGAGCCGGACCGAAGTGACATTGAACTGAGGAAAGATGCCAGCACCGCAGGCGCGCCGGGGCGCACAAGTTGGGTCAGCGCACAGGACACCATGCTTTCGGCAAGACATTGCGCGACGGACCCCGCCATCGTCAGCGGCGACACCGCACCGCCCAGCAGGAAAGGCAAGTGGATCGACCCTTGTCCGGCCCGTGCATAGGCGCGGATGCCTTGAGTTGTCACGCCATCAAGCACCAAGGGCGACGTCGTGTTGAAATTGCCCATTATGACACAGTTCTGGTCAACGAAGTCCGCACCGAACAGGATGCGGCACATCTCGATGCTGTCTTCGGCCCGTTCCGGCGCGGTGATCGAGCCAAGAAACGCGCGGTCGGAATAGCGGATATGGGAATAGACCATATCCAGATGCCGCTTGTTCACCGCGATGTCTGTCGGTTCGCAGATCGTCCCCCCGGAATGGTGCAGCCACGGGCTGGACTGGCCCAGCTTGATGAAATTGCGGAAATCCTCGATCGTGCCATAGCGGCGGCCTTTGTCGAGGTCCATGACGAAAGGCGAGCCATAGGAGGGTGCGAACACCACCGCTTCGCCACCAATTTCGACCGAGCGCGCGGGGTTTCGGGCATGTTGCGTGAACCGGGCCGGTGCGGTTTTCAGGATATCGCGGATCATGCCCGGTTCGAATTTGATGTTCCAACTGTCGGCGGTCAGGTCGTTGACGTGACCACCGGCGGTGCGGAACAGACGCACGGTTTCGGGATCGTCGCGAAACTCGATTCCGATCTCGGCAAGGATGCGGTCGGCTGTCGCTTCGATCTGCGCCAGACTGTCGTCGCCCAAAAGGTCATAGGTCGGAATGCCGCGGGTGATGAACGGCACCTCAAGCTGTGGGTTCTGGCCGGGAGCACCGCTGCGTGCCGCTTGATCGCCGCCCCGAGAACGCCGCCGGGCTTTGCGTGCTGTTTCTGGCACATGACCCATTGCTGTTGCCTTTCGACTCACTGTATTGACATATCTGTCCGCAGAATTGACATACCTGTCAAGCAAATCTATAACTCTGACTATGAATATCGTTGACCCCTCTCGGCCAAGCGCCACCGAAGACATCTGGCTGAAAGCGGCCTATGACGTGTTGACCGAAAGCGGGGTCGAGGCGGTGAAAATCATGCCGCTGGCCAAACGGCTGGGCCTGACCCGCACCAGTTTTTATTGGCATTTCAAAGATCGTGAAGCGCTGTTGGAGGCGATGATCCGCTATTGGGAAGACACCAACACCGGCAACCTTGTGACCCGCTGCGAAGCCTATGCCGAAAATATTTTCGAGGCGATCTTCAACCTGTTTGACTGCTGGCTTGACGACACGCTGTTCGACTCCCGTCTGGATCTGGCGATCCGAAATTGGGCCCGCAATGATCCAGCCCTGCAAATCCGGCTGGATCAAGCGGACGCGCGCAGGAAAGAAGCGATGGAGGGCATATTTCTGCGCTTCGGGTTCGACCCCGCCGAGGCCGAAATCCGCGCTCTGACCATGATCTATACGCAAATCGGCTATATCTCGATGCAGGTTACGGAAAGCCGCGCGCAACGATTTGCCCGGATGCCCGGATATGTTGAAGTATTCACAGGGCAGAAACCAACAGACGCCGATATTGAACGTTTCGTGTCGCGTCACGCCATGGGCGCGCTGGCTTGACCCCACAAACCTTTTGTCGTTTTTTGATCCGGCGCTACGACTTTCAAAAATTTGCTAATAATCCTTCATGGACAATGGGAAAGATTAATCTGTCCGTTGGCGGCATTATGGGGGAAAGCCAACCCCGAAACCCTTTGCAGAAAGCCTTGGCATGTCGAAATCGAGCTATTACGCCCCGAACGGAGGGTTGCCCCCTCAGACCCAGCTTCTGACCGACCGGGCGATGTTTACCGAAGCCTACGCGGTTATCCCCAAGGGGACGTATAGCGATATCGTGACGAGCATTCTGCCGTTCTGGGACGACGCGCGGTTCTGGGTGTTATCGCGGCCATTGTCGGGCTTTGCCGAAACCTTCTCGCAATATATCGCAGAAGTGCTGCCGGGCGGTGGCAGCAACCATCCCGAGACGGAAGCTGGCGTCGAAGCGGTGTTGTTCGTGGTCGAAGGGGGCATGACCCTGACGATTGATGGCATAGCGCATGAGATGGGTGAGGGCGGGTATGCCTTCCTGCCCCCGCACGCCAACTGGACCCTGCGCAACAACGGCTCCGTGCCGGTCCGGTTTCACTGGATTCGCAAGCATTATCAGGCGGTCGAGGGTCTGGACGCACCAGAGGCGTTCGTCACCAATGAAAATGACGTGACACCCACCGCCATGCCCGACACTGACGGCGCGTGGGCGACCAGCCGCTTTGTGGACCCCAACGACCTGCGCCATGACATGCATGTGACGATTGTCACCTTCCAACCGGGCGGGGTCATCCCCTTTGCCGAAACCCATGTGATGGAACACGGGCTTTATGTGCTGGAAGGCAAAGCGGTCTATCGCCTGAACCAGGACTGGGTCGAAGTTGAGGCCGGCGATTACATGTGGCTGCGCGCCTTCTGCCCGCAGGCGTGCTATGCTGGTGGACCGGGGCCGTTCCGGTATCTGCTTTATAAGGACGTGAACCGGCACATGACGCTGAGCGCGGCCAAATTCTAGGACGACCCAAGGCCGCGCGAAACTTGAGCGGCCACGTCCGAAACCAGTGCGCCGATCCTCTCGACCTCGCTTTTCGGTATCCGGTGGGTGGGGCCGGAGATTGAGACCCCCGCCACCGCCTCGCCATAGATATCCCGGATCGGGGCGGCGATGCAGCGCATGCCTTCGGCCTTTTCCTCGTCGTCAAACGCCCAGCCTTTTTCGCGGATGACTGTCAGTTCGTTTTTCAACATGTCCGGCAAAATGATCGTCTTCTCGGTGAACCGGGTCAATTCTGCCATACGCAAATATTGATTGGTGCGTGTCTCGGAATAACAGGAAAGCAGTGCTTTCCCGATACCAGAGGCGTGCATGGGTGACAGGGTGCCAGGCGGAAAAAACGCGCGGATGGATTCCTGCGTTTCAACCTGACTGATGAACATCACCACGCCATTGCGTTCGATCCCAAGATTCGAGGTCTCTCCGGTTGCCTCCATCAGCTCGCGCATGATGGGCCGGCTGCGTTCCACGATACTGCTGCGCCGCAGGAAGGCCGATCCCATACGGAACGCGGCCGATCCGATGTGCCAGGTCTGGGCGCGCTCATCCATTTCAACGAAATTCCTGGCATGCAAGGTGGCAAGAACCCGGTGCATCGTTGCCGGGGATTGGTCCAAATGCGCTGACAGCTGTGACAAGGTCATGCCGTTCGCATGGGCCAGCGCATCCACCACATCCAAAGCCCGATCCAGCGCCAGAATGGTGGTCTGCTTTTCATTGGAGTTGAAGTTTTTAGGGCGACCCATCCGCCGTTTCGGGGTTTCCATTTTCATTCCCTTCGAACAAAACCAACAAGACCTTCTGGAAAATATTGAAAGTCATGCGCGACAAGTGAAAAAGTCAAACCATTGATAATCAATAATAATGATATGATTACCCCAATAATGAAACACTTTTTCAAAAATATATCAAGGGATCAGCCCCTTCGCTACTGTTGTGGAAACCGCCAATTAGGAGGGCAGAATCATGAGCTTTCAGAACCCCGTTTTCATTCCCGGTCCGACCAATATGCCCGAGAGCCTGCGCAAGGCTGTCGATATGCCGACGCTGGACCACCGCTCACCCTTGTTCGGGCAAATTTTGCATCCGGCGCTGGAGGGTGTGAAGAAGGTTCTGAAAAGCGAAACCGCCAAGGTATTCATCTTTCCCTCGACCGGAACCGGTGGTTGGGAAACCGCGCTGACCAACACGCTTTCTGCCGGTGACAAGGTTCTGGCCGCGCGAAACGGCATGTTCAGCCACCGCTGGATTGATATGTGCCAACGTCATGGTCTGGACGTGCAGATTGTCGAAACCCCCTGGGGGGCCGGCCTGCCTGCCGACAAATATGCCGACATCCTGAAGGCCGACGCCGACCACGAGATCAAGGTGGTTCTGGCAACGCATAACGAAACCGCCACCGGTGTTCGCTCGGACATTGCCGCCGTGCGCAAGGCTCTGGACGCCGCAAACCACCCGGCGATGTTGTTTGTTGATGGCGTCAGCTCGATCGCGTCAATGGATTTTCGGATGGACGAATGGGGCGTGGATATTGCCGTGACCGGCTCGCAAAAAGGCTTCATGCTGCCCGCTGGTCTGGCCATCGTTGGCTTTTCGCCGAAAGCCATGGCCGCGCTGGAAACCGCCACGCTGCCGCGCACCTTTTTTGACGTGCGCGACATGGGCAATGGCTATGCGAACAACGCCTATCCCTATACGCCGGCGGTTGGTCTTTTGAACGGTCTGAACGAAGCGTGCAAGATGCTGCTGGATGAAGGTCTGGAAAACGTCTTTGCCCGTCACCACCGCATCGCGGAAGGTGTGCGTCAGGCGGTCAGCGCGTGGGGGCTTGAGTTGTGCGCCGTGTCGAAAGACGTGCAGTCGGACACGGTCAGCGCCATTCGCACGCCCGAGGGCTTCAACGCTACGGACATTGTCACCCATGCCGCCAACAAATACGGCGTCGCCTTTGGTGTGGGTCTGGGCGAGGTTGCAGGCAAGGTGTTTCGCATCGGCCATTTGGGCAGCCTGACCGACGTTATGACCTTGTCGGGTCTGGCGACCGCCGAAATGTGCATGGTCGATCTGGGGCTGGATATCAAACTGGGGTCCGGCGTTGCTGCGGCGCAGGAATACTATCGCGCCAACCAGCTTGCCATGAGCAAAGCCGCGTAAGGGGGCAAAGATGTATATCCCGACCTATCAGGACATGCTGGACGCGCATGAGCGGATCAAACCGCATATCCGCCGCACCCCGATCCGCACGTCCGATTACCTGAACGAGTTGACCGGCGCGGAGCTGTTCTTCAAGTGCGAGAACTTTCAGGAACCCGGCGCGTTCAAGGTGCGCGGCGCTTCGAACGCGGTGTTCGGACTGAATGACGAACAAGCCAAGAAGGGTGTGGCGACGCATTCGTCGGGCAACCATGCGTCCTGTCTGAGCTATGCGGCCATGCTGCGCGGTATTCCATGCAATGTGGTCATGCCGCACACCGCGCCGCAGGCCAAGAAAGACACGGTGCGCCGTTATGGTGGCAAGATCACCGAATGCGAGCCGTCGACCACCTCGCGCGAAGAGACTTTCGCCAAGGTGCAGGCTGAAACCGGCGGCGATTTCGTGCACCCCTATAACGATCCGCGCGTGATTGCGGGGCAGGGGACTTGCGCGAAAGAGATGATAGAGCAGTTGGATGGACTGGACTTTGCGGTTGCGCCCATTGGCGGCGGCGGCATGATTTCCGGCACCTGCCTGACGCTGTCCAACCTTGCGCCGGAAACCAAGATCATCGCGGCGGAACCGGAACAGGCGGACGATGCCTATCGCAGCTTCAAGGCGGGGCACATCATTGCCGACGACGCGCCCAAGACCATCGCCGACGGTCTTCTGGTGCCCCTGAAAGATCTGACGTGGCAGTTCGTGTCAAACCACGTGTCCGACATCTATACGGCCTCGGACCCCGAGATCGTCGAGGCGATGAAAATCACCTGGAAGCACCTGCGTATCGTGATGGAGCCGTCATCCGCTGTGCCTCTGGCAACGATCCTGAAAAACCCCGGCACGTTCAAAGGCAAACGTGTTGGCATCATCATCACTGGCGGCAATGTCGATCTGGACAGATTGCCGTGGCTGAACACCTGATTGGGAGACAGAACAATGAATGCACCGACTGATTATTCGAAGTTCGACGTGGGTTTCGACATTCCCGCCAAACCCGGCATGGACGAGGCGGACATCCAGACACCGTGCCTGATCCTTGATCTTGACGCGCTGGAACGCAACATCAAGAAGATGGGCGACTATGCCAAGGCGCATGGGATGCGCCACCGCGCCCATGGCAAGATGCACAAATCCGTGGACGTTCTGAAGCTGCAACAAGATCTTGGCGCCGCCTGCGGCGTGTGCTGCCAGAAGGTCTCGGAAGCCGAAGTGTTCGCCCGTGGCGGCATCAAGGACGTGATGGTTTCGAACCAAGTGACGGAACCGGCCAAGATCAAACGTCTGGCCGAAATGCCGAAACTGGGCGCGCGGGTTCTGGTCTGTGTGGATGACCCAGAGAACGTCAAAGCGCTGTCAGATGCGGCTGTTGCAGCGGGCACCGAGCTGGAGGCGCTGGTCGAGATCGACTGCGGTGCGGGCCGTTGCGGCGTCAGCACCACGCAAGACGTGGTGAACATCGCCAAGCTGATCGACGCCGCCCCGAACCTGAAGTTCGCGGGCATCCAAGCCTATCAGGGCGCAATGCAGCACATGGACCTGTATGAAGACCGCAAGGAAAAGCTGGACGCGGCCATCGCGCAGGTTGCCGACGCTGTTCAGGGTCTGAAAAGCAATGGTCTGGACTGTGACATCGTTGGCGGCGGTGGCACCGGGTCGTATTATTTCGAAAGCGCCTCGGGCGTGTATAACGAGCTGCAATGCGGATCCTATGCCTTCATGGACGCCGATTACGGCCGTATCCTCGACAAGGATGGCAAGCGCATCGACGATGGCGAATGGGAAAACGCGCTGTTCATCCTGACCACGGTGATGAGCCATTCGAAAGCTGACAAGGCAATCGTGGACGCTGGTCTGAAAGCGCAGTCGGTCGATAGCGGCCTGCCCACGGTCTATGGTCGTGACGATGTCGAATACCTGAAATGCTCGGACGAACACGGCGTGGTTGCCGACCCGAACGGCGCGTTGAAGGTGAACGACAAGCTGAAGCTGGTGCCCGGTCACTGTGATCCGACCTGCAACGTGCATGATTGGTATGTCGGCGTGCGGAACGGCAAGGTCGAAACCGTCTGGCCGGTGTCGGCGCGCGGCAAGGCTTACTAAGCTGACTTTACAAAACTGGTGGGGCTTCGGCCCCATCACTTTTCAAAGGATAGAACCAGATGTTTATCGTTCCCGAAAAAGAAATCGCCGCCCTTGTGACGCGCAAAGACAATTTCGACGCGGTCGAACAGGTTTTCGCCTCGATGGCGGGCGGGTCTGCCTATAACTTCCCGGTGATCCGCGAGGCGATTGGTCATGCCGATGCCCTTTACGGGTTCAAATCCGGGTTTGACCGGGCGGCGCTGAACCTCGGTTTGAAATCAGGTGGCTATTGGCCCGGCAATGCGGAGAAAGGCCTGACCAACCACCAATCGACAGTGTTCCTGTTTGACGCCGACACCGGCAAATGCCGCGCCGTCGTCGGGGGCAACCTGTTGACCGCGCTACGCACTGCGGCTGCGGCTGCCGTGTCCGTCGCCCATCTGGCGCGCAAAGACAGCAAGGTTCTGGGCATGATCGGGGCAGGGCATCAAGCCACGTTCCAACTGCAAGCCGTGGCCGAGCAGCGCAGTTTTGAGAAGGTCGTCGCCTGGAACCGCACGCCGGAAAAGCTGGCCTCGCTTGAGAAGGTCGCGGACGAACTGGGACTGCCGTTCGAAAGCGTCAGCCTTGATGAACTTGGCGCCCAGTCGGATGTGATTGTGACGATCGTGTCCAGCCAAGCGGCGATCCTGAAGGATGCGCAGGTCAAACCCGGCACGCACATTGCCTGCATGGGCACAGACACCAAGGGCAAGCAAGAGGTCGACGCCAACCTTGTCGCGCGTGCCACTGTGTTCACCGATGAAATCGCCCAGTCGATCAGCATTGGCGAAGCGCAACACGCGATTGCCGATGGCTCGCTGAAGCAGGCCGACATCTCGGAAATTGGCGCGGTCATCAACAGGGGCCACCCCGGCCGCACATCGGACGATGAAGTAACCCTGTTTGACGGCACCGGTGTTGGTCTGCAAGACCTCGCGGTTGCGTCAAAGGTCGTCGATCTGGCGATTGAAAAGGGCATCGCGATCGAGGTCGATTTCTAAGCAGATGACGGTTTCGGTGCAGTAGGCAGCGACCACCAATCAACACGATCCAGCCGTTTGCGGTTAGTATCAGCATGACAACAGGTGGGGGAAACCCATAACATGCTGAAAGCGGGGACCTTTTTGGCCCGCACCTTGGAGGAGGAACAGAACATGGCACTGGACAATAAAAGCGCCGACAAACGTCAGGAAGCCTTGGATTACCACGAGTTTCCGAAGCCCGGAAAACTGGAGATCCGCGCCACCAAGCCGATGGCGACGGGGCGCGACCTGTCGAACGCCTACAGCCCCGGCGTGGCCGAGGCGTGTCTTGAGATCGAAAAGAACCCGGCGGATGCCGCGCGCTATACGTCCAAGGGAAATCTGGTGGCGGTGATTTCCAACGGGACGGCGGTTCTGGGGCTGGGCAATATCGGTGCGCAGGCGTCCAAGCCCGTGATGGAAGGCAAGGCCGTTCTGTTCAAGAAATTCGCCGGCATTGATTGCTTTGATATCGAGGTCAACGAAACCGACCCCGAAAAGCTGGCCGAGATTGTTGCCAAGCTGGAACCCACTTTCGGGGCGGTGAACCTTGAGGATATCAAGGCGCCGGACTGCTTTCTGGTCGAAGAACTTTGTCGGAAGAAAATGAACATTCCGGTGTTTCACGATGACCAGCACGGCACCGCGATTGTCGCCTCGGCGGCGGCTTTCAACGCGCTGATCGTGGCGAAGAAGGATGTGGCCAAGATCAAGGTTGTGGCCCTTGGTGCGGGGGCTGCGGGCATTGCGTGTCTGAAAATGCTGATGGTGATGGGCGTCAAGAAACAACATATCACCATGTTGGACAGCAAGGGCGTGGTTCACACGGGCCGCTCTGACCTGAACAAGCAAAAGCAGGAATTTGCCCGCGACACCGACATGCGCACCACTGATGATGCGATGGTCGGGGCGGACCTGTTCCTTGGCGTGTCTGGCCCCGGCTTGCTGACCAAAGAGATGGTCGCGAAAATGGCGGATGATCCGATCATTTTCGCGCTGGCCAACCCGACACCCGAGATCATGCCGGAAGAGGCACGCGAGGTTGCGCCCGGTGCGCTGATTGCGACAGGCCGGTCGGATTATCCGAACCAAGTGAACAACGTGCTGTGTTTCCCGTTCATTTTCCGCGGTGCGCTGGACAGTGGCGCGACCGAGATCAACGACGAAATGAAGCTGGCGTGTGTCGAGGCGATTGCGGGTCTGGCGCGGGTAACGACTTCGGCGGAAGTGGGTGTCGCCTATCGCGGCGAGCGTTTGACCTTCGGGCCGGAATATCTGATCCCGAAACCGTTTGATCCGCGCCTGTTACCGACTATTGCGACCGCCGTGGCACGGGCCGCCATTGCATCTGGTGTTGCAACGCGCGAACTTGATCTGGACGAATACAAGACCACGCTTCAAGGCGAAGTCTTCCGGTCCTATTCCATCATGCGCCGTGTGTTCGACGCTGCCCGCGCCGCCAAGCGCCGGATCGTCTTTGCCGAAGGCGAGGATGAGCGCGTGTTGCGCGCGGCCCAAACAATGGCGGAAGACGGGGTCGATACGCCGATCCTGATTGGTCGTCCCGAAGTCGTTGAAGCACGATTGGAACGGGAAGGATTGAAGATCAAGCCGGGCCAGGATTTCGAACTCGTGAACCCGGAAAATGACCCGCGCTATCGCGATTATTGGGAAACCTATCACGAAGTTCTGGCACGCAAGGGCGTCACACCTGATCTGGCACGTGCCATCCTGCGCACCAATACCACCGCCATCGCGGGCGTGATGGTGCGTCGCGGCGAAGCTGACAGCATGATCTGCGGCACGTTCGGCGAGTTTCGCTGGCATCTGAATTACGCCACCAACCTGCTGGCGGAAGGCGAGCTTCACCCGGTCGGTGCGCTGTCGCTGATGATCCTGGATCAAGGACCACTGTTCATCGCGGACACCCATGTGAACATCACACCGGATGCGCAACAACTCTCGGAAATTGTCGTGGCCGCCGCCCGTCACGTGCGCCGTTTCGGAATCGAGCCACGGGTCGCGCTGTGTTCGGGCTCGCAATTCGGCAATCTGGACAGCGCGTCGGGACGGGCGATGCGCGGAGCGCTGGATATTCTGGATCAGCAGCCGCTGGATTTCGAATACGAGGGTGAGATGCACACCGATGCTGCCCTTGACCCGGAACTGCGCGAACGCCTGTTCCCGGGTGGACGTCTGACCGGCAAGGCAAATGTGCTGGTCTATGCCAACACAGATGCAGCCGGGGCCACGCGCAACATCCTGAAAGCCGTCGCCGGCGGGCTTGAAGTCGGCCCGATCCTGATGGGGATGGGAAATCGGGTGCATATCGTCACGCCCTCGATCACCGTGCGCGGTCTGTTGAATACCGCCGCGTTGGCGGGGTCTGCGGTGTCCAGCTACGGCTGACCACCCGGTCCAGGGGTTGGACAACCGCCGCAAGAGTGGTCCAGCCCCGAAAAAACCAAAAATTATCGGAGGAGAATACAAGTGTCTGCACTATCTACAGACGTGGATGCAGTTGACGAAAAACTGCCACCCGCGAAATTATTTACCTTGGGATTACAACACGTTCTGGTGATGTATGCCGGTGCCATCGCGGTGCCGCTGATCGTCGGGCGTGTCCTGAAGCTGAACCCTGAACAGGTGGCGTTCCTGATCTCGGCTGACCTGTTTGTCTGCGGAGTCGTCACCATCATCCAGTCGCTGGGGGCCTCCAAATGGTTTGGCATCAAGATGCCCGTCATGATGGGTGTGACTTTTGCATCGGTCGGGCCGATGGTGTCGATTGCCGTGGCCAATCCAGGTGTGGATGGCGCGCGAATGATCTTCGGAGCCATTATTGGCGCCGGTATCATCGCGATGCTGATTGCGCCCTTGGTCAGTCGCATGTTGCGATTCTTCCCACCGGTGGTGACAGGCACGATCATTCTTGTGATCGGTGTCACCCTGATGCGCGTCGGGATCAACTGGATCTTCGGTCTGCCTGTCGGCCCCACGGCGCCCGAGATTGTCGATCCCGCCCATACCGCATGGCTTGAAGAAGTGCGCGGCATGCTTGCAAGCGGTTCAATCCCGGCGATACCCGAAGGTCTGACCGTGGCGCCGACCGTGGACAATCCGCGTTACGCAACCCCGCAAAACATGATGATCTCGGGCCTTGTGCTGTTGACCATTATTGTTGTGATGAAATACGCAACCGGCTTTCTGGCCAACATTTCGGTTCTGTTGGGCATTATCGTGGGTGCGGTTTTTGCCGCCTCGATCGGCATGATGCATTTCGACAGTGTGGGCGATGCGGGCTGGTTTGCCCTGATCACGCCTTTCCGCTTTGGCCTTCCGATTTTCGACCCCATCATGATCCTGACCATGACGCTTGTCATGATCGTCGTGATGATTGAATCGACCGGCATGTTCCTGGCCCTGGGCGAGATGTGCGGCAAGAAGATCGAACGTCCGTCCTTGTCGGCTGGTCTTCGGACCGATGGTCTGGGCACGCTGATCGGCGGGGTGTTCAACACCTTCCCCTATACATCGTTCAGCCAGAATGTCGGCCTTGTTGGTGTGACGGGCATTCGGTCGCGCTATGTCTGCGTGGCGGGGGGTGCGATCATGATCGTGCTGGGTCTGGTGCCTAAAATGGGCGCTTTGGTCGAGGCCCTGCCGGTCGCCGTTCTTGGTGGAGCCGGTCTGGTGATGTTCGGCATGGTTGCGGCCACGGGTGTTCGTATCCTGGGTGGTGTTGACTTCAAGACCAACCGCTATAACGGTCTGATCGTCGCCATTTCACTGGGTCTTGGTATGATCCCCTTGATCGCGCCTGATTTCACCATGTGGCTTCCGCACTCGATCGAACCGCTGATCCACTCCGGCATTCTGCTGGCCGCAATTTCTTCGGTTGTGTTGAACATGGTGTTCAACGGCACCAAGGAGATCTCGGAAGAAGAGCTGGTCGAAGCCGCCTTGCAATCAGATGGTGGTCACTGATCCTCTGATCTGACAAGCTGGCAAAAAGGGAAGGGGCTTTGTCGCTTCCCTTTTTCCGTTGGGGCGCGCGTGTGTTGCTGGCGATCACGTTGTGACATGTCGGCGCGGCTTATGTATCTGCACAGGGTGATGCCGTGACCGATCAGCCGACAAGGAAACGATAGAAGAAAACGGCGCTCATCGAGAAACCGATGATGGCTATGATCAGGCGCAGCACAGGCACCGGGATCGCGCGGGCCAAGGGTGCGCCGGTGTATCCGCCGATGGTGGATGCCACCATCATCACCAGCGCCTGCGGCCATGCGACCAGCCCCGCCAGCGCGAAGATCGCGACCGAGATGGCGGACAGCGCGAAGGACAGCCCGTTTTTCAACCCGTTCATCTGGTGGATGTTGGACATGCCCCAAAGCGCGAACAGTGCCAGAAGGACAATCCCCAACCCGCCGTTGAAATAGCCGCCATAGACGCTGACCAGAAATAGCCCCAGCGCACCGTAGGGGGTGACGGATCGGCTGTGCTTCGCGCTCCAGTCGCGCAACTGATTGCCAAAAAGAAAAACCAACGTCGCGGCGAGCAGCAGAAACGGCACCACGGCTGAGAATGCTTTGTCCGATGAAATCAGAAGCAGACCAGCCCCGACAACCCCGCCCGCCAGCGTGATCAAGGTCAGCTTGACCATCAGCTTGCGGTCGAAGCTGCGCAATTCAGGTAGGAACCCCATCGCGCCGCCCAGATAGCCGGGGAAAACCGCAACGGCGCTGGTGGCGTTCGCGGCGACAACCGGCACGCCGGTAAAGACCAGCGCGGGCAGGGTCAGGAACGTGCCGCCACCGGCGATGGTGTTCAAAACGCCCGCCGCATAGGCCGCGATGGCAAGGATGATGAAGTCTTGCATGAAGGATGCTCGTGTTAGGTTTGCCCCATTCCAAGGGGGCTGGAGTAAGGGCTGGAATACGGGACAAGGCGCGCCAAGATGGGCGCGCCCTGTCTGTTTGGTTGGCCCGGCTAGGGCCGCCCATCACTTCTTGCGCTTCTTCGGCGGCATCAGGTCGGTGATTGTGCCCTCGAACATTTCGGCGGCGAAGTTCACCGTTTCCGACAGGGTCGGGTGCGGGTGGATGGTGTGACCCAGATCGACCGCATCCGCACCCATCTCAATCGCCAGCGCGACCTCGGCAATCAGATCGCCCGCGTTGGGGCCGACAATGCCCGCGCCGATCACCCGGTCGTCCTCCTCGTCGAAGATCAGTTTGGTGATCCCTTCCGAACGTCCCAGCGACAGTGACCGGCCCGAGGCTGCCCAAGGGAAGCTGCCCTTGCCGACCTTGATGCCTTGTGCCTTGGCTTCGGTTTCCGTCAGGCCGACCCAGGCCACTTCGGGGTCGGTATAGGCGACCGAAGGAATGACGCGCGCGTCAAAGAAGCGCTTTTCGCCGGCGGCGACCTCTGCGGCCACTTTGCCTTCATGCACCGCTTTATGCGCCAGCATCGGTTGGCCGACCACATCGCCGATGGCAAAGATGTGTGCCACGCCTGTGCGCTGTTGGTTGTCCACGTTGATGAAACCGCGGTCGTCCACGGCGACACCTGCCTTTTCGGCGTCGACCGTTTTGCCGTTGGGTTTGCGGCCAACCGCGACCAACACCTTGTCAAACGTATCGGTTTTTTCACCGTCCGGGCCTTCCATCGTGACCTTAAGGCCTTTTTTTTGTGCCTCGACGGCTGTGACTTTCGTCTTGGTCAGGATCGCTTCATACCGCCCCTCGATCCGCTTGTGCAGCGGTTTCACGATGTCCTTGTCCGCGCCCGGAATGATCTGGTCCATGAACTCGACAATCGTCACTTTCGACCCAAGCGCATCATAGACCGTGGCCATTTCCAGCCCGATGATGCCGCCGCCCAGCACCAGCAGGCGCTTGGGAATGTCCTCAAGCTCCAACGCGCCGGTTGAATCGATCACGCGCGGGTCGTCATGCGGGATGAAGGGCAGGGTGACGGGTTCGGAACCCGCCGCGATGATACATTGGTCAAAGCTGACTTTGGTCAGGCCATCATCGGTCTGCACCTCGATCATATTCGGGCCAGAGAAGCGGCCATAGCCGTTCACGACATGCACCTTGCGGGCTTTCGCCAGACCCGACAGACCGCCGGTCAGCCCGTTCACCACCGAGGATTTCCAGTCGCGCAGGTCGTTCAGCTTGATCTTGGGTTTGGCAAAGCTGATGCCGTGTTCGCCCATCTCTTCAGCCTCGGTGATGACCTTGGCCGCGTGCAGCAAGGCCTTCGACGGGATACAGCCCACGTTCAGGCATACCCCACCCAGCGATGCATCCTTTTCGATCAACACGACCTTTTTGCCAAGATCGGCGGCGCGGAAGGCGGCGGTGTAACCACCGGGGCCGGAGCCCAGCACGACCACTTCGCCGTGAATGTCACCGGGACCGGTCGCGGTGCCTGTGGCGGCAACGGAGGCAGGAGCCTCTGCGGGTGTAGCTTCCGGTGCTGCCTCGGCAGGCGCATCGCCCGCATCGGCGGCGTCCAGCACCATGATGACCGAGCCTTCGGACACCTTGTCGCCTTCGGACACCTTGATTTCCTTCACCACACCTGCGGCAGGCGATGGGACTTCCATGGTGGCCTTGTCGCTTTCCAACTCCAACAACGGGTCTTCTGCGGCAACCGTGTCGCCGACAGCGACCAGAATGCCAATGACTGGCACATCCGAGAAATCGCCAATATCAGGAACTTTCACATCCATGTCTTCGTTCCCCTTACAGCATCAGCCGGCGCACATCGCCGAGCAGGTGTTTCAGTGTTGCCGAGAAGCGCGCCGCCAATGCGCCGTCGATGGCGCGGTGGTCATAGGACAGGCTGAGCGGCTGCATGTTGCGCGGCACGAACTCTTCCCCGTTCCAGACGGGTGCCATTTTCGACCGGGTCAGGCCCAGAATGGCGACCTCGGGCGCGTTGACGATGGGGGTGAATGACGTGCCGCCGATCCCGCCCAAGGACGAGATCGTGAAAGTTGCCCCCGACATATCATCGCCCTTCAGCTTGCCGTCGCGTGCCTTGGCAGACAGATCGCCCAGTTCCTTGGATATCTCGATGATCCCCTTGCGGTCGGCATCCTTGATCACCGGCACCATCAGACCGTTGGGCGTATCCGCCGCAAAGCCGATGTTATAGAAATCCTTGCGGATCAGTTTGTCGCCGTCGGGGTGGATCGACGAGTTAACTTCCCAGTGCTGCTTTAGCGCCGACACGCTGGCCTTGATCACGAAGGACAGAAGCGTGACGCGATAGCCGTCTTCCTTGGCCTGCGCGTCCAGCTCGCGGCGGTAAGCGTCCAGATCGGTGATGTCGGCTTCTTCGTTATGGGTGACATGCGGGATGTTCAGCCAGGACCGGTGAAGGGCCGGGCCGGACAGTTTCTTGATACGCGGCATTTCCACATCTTCGGTGGGACCGAATTTCGAGAAGTCCACGGCGGGAATCGGCGGTATGCCCATGCCGCCGCTGACGGCACCCCCGCTTGCGGGCGCGGATTGCGATTTCAGGAAAGCGGTCACGTCTTCGCGCAGGATGCGACCCTTGCGGCCCGATCCGTTGACCCGTGCCAGATCAATTTCCAACTGGCGCGCAAAGGCGCGAACCGACGGGCTGGCATGGGCCTTGCCAAAGCCCGCATCCGTTACCGTTGCCGGAGCAGCAGCAGGTGCAGGCGAGGGGGCTGGGGTCGCGTCAGGAGTTGGAGCCGCGTCGGCAATGGGCGCGGCGGCGGAGGTGTCAGCCCCCGCACCGTCACCTTCCAGCATCAAGATCAGCGAGCCTTCGGACACCGTATCGCCTTCGGACACCTTGATCTCGGCCACTTTCCCTGCGGCGGGCGAAGGCACTTCCAATGTGGCCTTGTCGCTCTCCAGCTCGATAATCGGGTCTTCTGCGGCAATCACGTCACCCACGCTGACCAGAACGGTCACAACGGGCACGTCGGAAAAATCGCCGATGTCGGGAACTTTCACTTCGATCGTCATAATTTATTCTCCTGTCTGTCCGTTCACACCAAGCGCGGGTTGGGCTTGTTGCCGTCGATGTCGTATTTGGAAAGTGCATCTTGCAGCTGTTTCTTGGTGACATTGCCGTCACGATAAAGGTCCACCATAGCCGCCGCTGCAATGTGGTTGGCGTCCACCTCGAAGAAGCGGCGCAGGTTCACGCGGCTGTCCGAGCGACCAAAGCCGTCGGTGCCCAGCACCGTGTAGCGCCCAGGCACGGCCAGCCGGATCTGTTCGGCATAGTTCTTCATGTAATCCGTCGCCGCGATGATCGGACCTTTGGTTTTGGACAATTGCTGGGTCGCAAAGGGTTCGCGCGGCTCGGCCAGCGGGTTCAGGCGATTCCAGCGCGCCACGTCCTGACAATCGCGCGCCAACTCGTTGAACGAGGTGGCCGACCAGATTTCCGCCGTGACGCCGAAATCTTCTTTCAGCATTTCGGCGGCTTTCATCGCCTGCACCAGAATGGTGCCTGACCCCACCAGGGTGACATGTTTCTTGCCGGGCTTCTTGACCTCTTGCAGGCGGTAAAGGCCCTTGATGATCTCGTCCTCGACGCCCATTGGCATGTCGGGATGCGAGTAGTTTTCGTTCATCAGGGTCAGATAGAAATACACGTCCTCATGATCGACATACATGCGTTGCAGCCCGTTATGCACGATCACCGCGACCTCGTATTGGAAGGTTGGATCATAGGTGATGCAGTTGGGGATCGTGCCCGCCAGAATATGGCTGTGCCCGTCCTCGTGCTGTAACCCTTCGCCGTTCAGCGTGGTGCGCCCTGCGGTGCCGCCCAGCATGAAGCCGCGCGCGCGCGAGTCGCCTGCCGCCCATGCCAGATCGCCGATCCGCTGGAACCCGAACATCGAGTAGTAGATATAGAAAGGGATCATCGGCACGCCATGATTGGAATAGGACGTCGCCGCCGCGATCCAGTCCGCCATGGCGCCGGCCTCGTTGATGCCTTCCTGTAGCACCTGACCATCGGTGCTTTCCTTGTAATACATCATCTGGTCGGCATCTTCGGGGGTATAGTTCTGCCCCTTGGGGTTATAGATCCCGACCGAGCGGAACAGACCCTCCATCCCGAAGGTGCGGCTTTCATCGGGTACGATGGGCACAACGTGCTTGCCGACATTCTTGTCGCGCAGAAGCGTGGTCAGAATGCGCACAAACGCCATGGTGGTCGAGATTTCGCGATCCCCGGTGCCTTTCAGTTGTGATGAAAACTTGTCGAGGCCGGGAATGTCCAGTTTGGGTGTGTCGCGCCAGTCGCGCTTGGGAAACTCTCCGCCCAGCTTCTTGCGCTGGTCCAGAAGATAGGATTTCTGCGCATTGTTCAGCTTGACGAAGGGCGCGTTCGGCAGGTCTTCGTCGCTGACCGGGATGTCGAACCGGTCGCGGAAGGCGCGCAGTTGATCCTCGGCCATCTTCTTTTGCTGGTGGGTGATGTTTTGGCCTTCACCGGCCTTGCCCATTCCATAGCCCTTGACCGTCTTGACCAGTAGACAAGTGGGTTCGCCCTTGGTCTCGGACGCGCGTTTGAAGGCGGTATAGACCTTTTGCGGGTCATGCCCGCCCCGGCGCAGCGCCCAGATCTGATCATCGGTCCAATCCTCGACCAGCGCGGCGGTTTCAGGATATTTCCCAAAGAAATGCTTGCGGATATAGGCCCCGTCCTTGGATTTGAAGGTCTGATAATCGCCATCGACGGTTTCATCCATGAGCTGGCGCAAGCGCCCGGTGGTATCTTTTTCAAGCAGCTCATCCCAGCCCTTGCCCCACAGGAGTTTGATGACGTTCCAGCCTGCACCGCGGAAATCGCCCTCCAACTCCTGCACGATTTTCGAGTTGCCACGCACCGGGCCATCCAGCCGTTGCAGATTGCAGTTCACCACGAAGATCAGGTTGTCCAGCCCTTCACGGGCGGCAAGGTCGATGGCGCCCCGGCTTTCGGGTTCGTCCATCTCGCCGTCACCAAGGAAGACCCAGACCTTTCGGTCGGCCATGTCGATCAAGCCTCGATTGTGCATGTATTTCATGAACCGCGCCTGATAAATCGCCATTAGCGGACCAAGACCCATCGAGACGGTCGGGAACTGCCAGTAATCCGGCATCAGCCACGGGTGCGGATAGGACGACAAGCCTTCGCCAGACACCTCTGAACGGAAGTTCTCTAACTGCTCTTCGGAAATGCGCCCTTCCATGAAGGACCGCGCATAGATGCCGGGGATCACATGACCCTGAAAGAACACAAGGTCGCCGCCGTGAATGGCAGACTTCGAGCGCCAGAAGTGGTTCAGCCCGATGTCATACATCACCGCCGAGGACGCAAAAGACGCGATGTGCCCGCCATATTCCGACGAGACCTTGTTGCGGCGCACGACGGTGGCCATGGCGTTCCAGCGGTTGATGGTGCGGATGCGCCATTCCATCTCCAGATTGCCGGGGATCTCTAGCTCGTCATCCGCCGGGATCGTGTTCTGATAAGGCGTGGTGGCGGAAAACGGCAGGTTGGCCCCGGCGGCGCGCGCCTGTTGAACGGACTTGTCCAGCAGGAAATGCGCCCGATCTGGCCCATCTTTCGCGATGACGTCTTCAATCGCTTCCTGCCATTCGCGAGATTCTACTGGATCGATGTCGTTTGGAAATTCAACCATGGCGCGGTCTCCGTATTGTGCGGTTCATTAGGCAATATTGGTCTATCCTGCGGCATTTGCCCACAGGATATATGCTTTAATTGAGAGAGAGGGGCACGCGCGCATGCGCCGCATGTTCTGGGGCGGGGACGCGAGATATCCGTTGGAGCCGGATGTCATCTTTTGTTTGGTCGGACGCCCCCATATTAGGGGCGCCCGTAAAGCCTGGATCAAGCGTGATCATCATGGGGCAACGAGCCACGACCATGGCCGGCCATCCCACCCGATACTTCCTCGGTCGCTTCATCTGCCAGTTCGTGCGGCAGGACCAGGTTCAGAACGATGGCGATCACCGCTGCGGGCAGAAGGCCCGAGGTCAGCAGGATGCGGGCGGTGTCGGGCATGTGCTGAAGCGCACCCGGTTCCAGTTGCAGACCAAGACCGATGGACAGGGCAATCGCGAAGATCACCATGTTGCGGCGGTTCCAGTCGACATCCGACAGCATCGAGATACCGGCGGCCACAACCATGCCGAACATCACGATCACACCGCCGCCCAGAACCTCGATCGGAACGGTGCGGATCACGCCGCCGACTTTGGGGATCAGCCCCGCGACGATCAGGAAGATCGCCCCAAAGGTCACAACGTGGCGGCTCATCACGCCGGTCATGGCGATCAGGCCCACGTTCTGGCTGAACGAGGTGTTGGGGAACGCGCCGAACATACCGGCGACGGCCGTGCCGATACCGTCGGCATATGTCGCGCCCTGGATTTCCTTGTCGGTTGCTTCGCGGCCTGCACCGCCTTTGGTGATCCCCGATACGTCGCCCACGGTCTCGATCGCCGAGATGAAGGCCATCAGACAGAAGCCAATGATCGCAGCGGCCGACATTTCGAACCCGTATTTGAAGGGCATCGGCAGGGCGAAAGCGCTGGCGCGGCTCCACGATCCGGTGATGGCTTCAATCGACAACATGCCGACCATGATCGCATAGATATAGCCGACGATCAGACCGATCAGCACCGCCGAGATCGACAACATGCCCTTGGTGAAGAATTTCAAACCAAGTGTCACCAAGATAACCACCAAGGCGGCGGACCAGTTCAGCAGCGAGCCGTATTCCGGCGTGCCAATCGCAGGAACACCGCCCGCGGCATACTGAATGCCCACCTTCACAAGCGCCAGACCGATCATCGTCACCACAAGCCCGGTCACAAGCGGGGGCAGGGCAAAGCGAAGCTTACCGACGAATGTCCCGATGAAGGCATGGAAGATACCACCGATGATGACGCCGGTGAACAGGGCGGCCAGCGCGTCAACGCCTTTGCCCGCCACAAGCGGGATCATGATCGGCAGGAACGCAAACGACGTGCCCTGCACGATGGGCAGCGCCGCGCCGACCGGGCCAATCGTTATGGTTTGCAGAAGCGTGGCAACACCCGCAAACAGCATCGACATCTGGATCAGATACAAGAGTTCCGGAAAGTCGGGTGAGTTCGACCCGAACCCGAAGCCCGCCGCACCCGCGACGATGATCGCAGGTGTGACGTTCGAAACGAACATTGCCAGGACGTGCTGGATGCCCAGCGGAATCGCCTTGTGCAAAGCGGGTGTATAGTTTGGGTCGCGAAGTTGCTCCGCTGTCCCGATGGAATTGTCAGCCATGTGGTTTCCTCCCAATTTGACTGTTCGCGCCAGGCCGCTGCTTCTGTGACAGGGTGCCTTATTTCACTGATTGAACGATGTAAGGATCGTCGAACCAGTGTTCGTCCAGGTTGGGTCCATCGCCGATACGATCAACGACGATAAACTGTCCCGGTTTTTCGATGGGGGCGAGCACGCCGTGCCAAACACCCCGCAAAAGATTGATGGATTGGCCCGGTTGCGACACGAAGGCCTTGAGGTTCACCGGCACCCCGTTCTGATCTTCGGCCACGATGACCAGCATCGGCACGCCGGACACCGGAATGAACGCCTGACTTCCCTCCGGGTGACGTTCGACCATGTCGACCACATGGGGAAACTGCCGCGCCTTGGCGTCAAACAGGCTGATCCCGGCACGCCCGTCGGCAAAATCCATGCGCGCAAGGTCATGGTGACGCCCGCACATGCCTTGATTGATCAGCTTGTCGGGTGCGCCCGAGACCTCGATCACGTCACCGAACGGCGCGAAGGCGGCCGCGGTCAGGGGCTGCGGGGTCAGTGCCCGGCTCACGGCAGCAGGTCCCTTAGGCGGAACTGGGCGATCCGTTCGACCTGTCGGCAGGCTTCGGCAAATTCGGTGTCGCGATCATTGTCGATACGCGTGTGGAAATTGGCAAGGATGGACGCCTTGTCGTGATCGCGCACCGCGATGATGAAGGGAAAGCCGTGCTTGTCCACATAGGTGGTGTTGAGCTTGGTGAAGGTCTCGCGTTCCTCGTCGGTCAGGTAATCCAGACCCGCGCCTGCCTGTTCCGACGTGCTTTCGGCGGTCAATTCACCTGCTGCGGCCAGCTTGCCCGCCAAGTCGGGGTGAGCGGTCAGAACGCCCAGACGCTCATCCTCGGACGCGGTGCGGAAGGCGCGGCAAAGCGCGTTGTGGACCCCTGCGGCGCTGTCATGGGCCGGGCCGAGCTCCAGATCATACGCGCGTTCGGCGATCCACGGGGAATGTTCAAAGATCGAGCCGTAAAGCGACACGAACCGCGCCTTGTCCATCTGGCTGGGCCGCTCGAACCGTTTGGGTGGATGGGTTTTCGCCCAATGCTCGGCAATGTCGATGCGGCGCGGGGTCCAGACGCCATCATGCGCCTGAATATGATCGATAAACCGTTTCAGACCTGCGATTTTGCCCGGTCGCCCCACAAGGCGGCAGTGCAGACCGATGGTCATCATGGCGGGACGCCCGGCATCACCTTCGGCATAGAGCGTGTCGAACGCATCGGTCAGATAGCGGCCAAAATCGTTGCCTGTCACCCAACCCGGCGCGGTGGCGAAACGCATGTCGTTGGCTTCCAGAGTGTAAGGGATAATCAGCTGATCGCAGTCGCCGACTTCCAGCCAATAGGGCAGGTCGTCGTCATAGGTGTCGGACACATAGGCGAACCCGCCTTCTTCGGCGGCCAGACGCACGGTGTTTTCTGAACAGCGCCCGGTATACCAACCGCGCGGGCGTTCGCCCACGACCTCGGTGTGCAGGCGGATCGCCTCGGCGATCGAGGCACGCTCGGCGTCTTCGGGCATGTCTTTATGTTCGATCCATTTCAGGCCGTGGCTGGCAATCTCCCAGCCTGCATCCTTCATCGCCTGAAGCTGTTCGGGGCTGCGCGACAGGGCGCGAGCGACGCCATAGATCGTCAGCGGAATATCCGCGCCGGTGAACAGACGATGCAGACGCCAGAACCCGGCGCGCGCGCCGTATTCATACATGCTTTCCATGTTCCAGTGGCGTTTGCCGGGCCAGGGGGCGGCGCCGGGAATGTCGGACAAAAACGCCTCGGACGCGTCATCCCCATGCAGCACGCAGTTTTCCGCGCCCTCTTCATAGTTTAACACGAACTGAACCGCGACCTTGGCGTTGCCCGGCCATTGCGGGTGGGGTGGCGTCGGGCCGTAGCCGCGCATGTCACGAGTGTAGCGTTTCAACTCGGGTCTCCTCATTTTCTTTCTTATACCGCAAAATAATTGCGGTCACTTTCACATTTTTTTTGAAAGAGCTTTTTGTCACTTCTCTATGTATTGATAACAAAACGCAGGACATTAATGGGACAACTCAGAAGGAGACGCCATATGACCGGATATCTGACCACGCATGTTCTGGACACTGCACGGGGCTGCCCGGCTGAGGGACTTGAGATCGACCTGTATCGCATCGAAGGGGACAAACGCATCCATCTGCGCAGCCTCACGACCAATGATGACGGGCGCACGGACGAGCAAATTCTGCCCGCTGATGAGTTTGAAATCGGCACCTATGAGTTGGTGTTCCATGCAGGCGCGTATCTGGACGCGATCGGCACACCGCCGGAAGAACCGCGTTTCCTGGACGTGGTGCCACTGCGCTTCGGGATGTCCGAGCCCGCGCATTATCACGTGCCGCTGCTGCTTTCGCCGTTTGGCTATTCAACCTATCGCGGCAGCTAGGGCGCGGGTCTATTTGGGCATCGACGCCTGAATGTGGTCCACCATGAAATCGATGAACAGGCGGGCCTTTGGGTCTTGCCTGCGCCTGTGCATGTAAAGACAGGCCAGCTGAATGGGCAGGGGGGGTTCATCGACCAGCACCGGCACCAGTCGCCCCTTGGCCAGATGCTCGGAAATTTCGAACACGGCTTTCAGAACGATCCCCTGACCATCCAGTGCCCAACTGGTCAGAATCTCGCCGTGATCGGATTCAAATGGGCCGGAAACAGTCACGCGCTTGACCCCGTTTGCGGTTTGCAGCGGCCATTGGAACTCTGGCGCGCCGGGATAACGCAGGTTCAGGCAATCATGCATATCGGTGCGCAACTCTTCGCTGGATGTCGGCATGCCGTGGTTCTTGATATAGTCCGGCGAGGCGCACAGAACACGCGGACAATCGGTAATCTTGCGAATGCGCAGATTGCTGTCTTCGGGCACACCCAAGAAGAACGCGGCATCCAAACCCTCGGCGGCCAGATCAAGTTTGCGGTCCGAGGATCGCAAGCGGATGTTGATCAGGGGATAGGCCTCTCTGAACGTCGGTACTGCCGGGGCGATAAACCGTTGCGCGATGCCGATGGGTGCGGCCACGTGCAAGGTGCCACGCGGCGACCGGGTGATGTCGCTGATGTCAGCCTCGGCGGCTTCGACCGCCTCAAGAATTTTACTGGCACCCTTGTAGAAGGTATTGCCCTGTTCCGTCGGGTTCAGCAGCCGCGTGGTGCGCTGAAACAGGCGGATGCCCAGATGCCCCTCAAGCTGCGATATACGCGACGACGCTACGGCGGCCGAGATGCGCAGATCGCGCGCGGCAGCCGACATGCTGCCCAATTCATAGACCCGTACAAAGGTTCTGATATTGTCCAGATAGGCCATGTCGCCATTCTTCCACTTTTTTTGAAGCAGCTAGATATTTTTTCCTAATATACGATAATGAGCCAGTGAGCTACTTTTTATAAAAGCTCGGAGGAACACCCTATGCAAGATCTTGCAATCATGTGGGATTGGCTGGCCTTTGCGGTCCGTTGGTTGCACGTCATCACCGCGATGGCCTGGATTGGCTCGTCATTTTACTTTGTCGCTTTGGACCTCGGTCTGCGCAAAGCGCCGGATCTACCGGTGGGTGCCCATGGCGAGGAATGGCAGGTTCACGGCGGTGGATTTTACCACATCCGCAAGTTTCTTGTGGCCCCCGAAAACATGCCCGAGCATCTGATCTGGTTCAAATGGGAAAGTTATACGACATGGTTGTCGGGCGCGGCTCTTTTGATGATCGTCTATTGGGTGGGCGGCGAGCTTTACCTGATCGACGCCCAGAAAGCTGACCTTGCACTGTGGCAGGGGATCGTGATCTCGGCCGTGTCGTTGTCGATTGGCTGGCTGGTTTATGACCGGCTGTGCAAATCGCCCCTGGCTGAAAATCCGACGGTTCTGATGGTGCTGCTGTTCGTGCTGCTGGTGGCCATGGGCTATGGCTATAACCAGATCTTCACGGGCCGGGCGACGATGCTGCATCTGGGCGCCTTCACTGCGACGATCATGACGGCGAACGTGTTCTTCATCATCATGCCCAATCAGCGCATCGTCGTGAAAGACTTGCAAGAAGGCCGCACGCCGGACGCCAAATACGGCAAGATCGCCAAGCTTCGCTCGACCCACAACAATTACCTGACGCTGCCCGTGATCTTCCTGATGTTGTCGAACCACTATCCGCTGGCGTTCGCGTCGGAATACAACTGGATCATCGCCGCATTGGTGTTCCTGATGGGTGTGTCGATCCGCCACTACTTCAACTCGAACCATGCGGGCACGAGCGACCCGAAGTGGACATGGCTGGTGACAGCGGTTCTGTTCATCCTGATCATGTGGCTGTCCACGGCACCGTTGGAAAACGACACGCTGGAAGAGGCCGAAGCCCGCCCCTTGAGCAAGACCGAGCAGATCTTCGCAGATGCTGAAGGGTTCGAGGAGGTCCAGGATATCATTCTGGGCCGCTGCTCCATGTGTCATGCGCGCGAGGTGTTCTATGACGGTATCCGACGTGCGCCCAAGGGTATTCATCTGGAAACCACAGGCGACATCACCCGCGCGGCACGGCAGATATATATTCAAGCGGGGGTGTCAGTGGCCATGCCACCCGCAAACGTGTCTTTCATGGAAGACGACGAGCGCAAGAAGATCATCAAATGGTATCGAAACGCAGCGAAGGATTTACCGTTCTACATCGCGTCGAACTGAACTCGCCTTGCGAACAGGTGATGCACGAATGGGCCTGCGCCAATGCAGAGGCCTTTTGCCTGTCCTGACCCCGGACCGTATGATCGGAGTATGACAGAATCAAAGAAACGCGCGCTTGTCATTGGGTCGTCCGGCGGGGTGGGGCAGGCGCTGATGAGTGCCTTACAGGGGCGTGGCTTTGATGTCACGGGCCTGTCCCGCACCGGCCAAGGGCTGGACATCACCAACGAGGGAAACGTGTCCGATGTGTTTGGGCAGCTTGACGGTTCCTTCGACCAGATCGTCGTCGCAACGGGCATACTGGCCGCCCGGTCCGGTCCCGAAAAATCCATCGGCGCGGTGACAGGTGATGAACTTGCCGCGCTGTTCGCAGTGAACGCCATAGGCCCTGCACTGATCCTTAAACATTCCAAACACCTGATGCCTCGCGACCGGCGTGTAATCTTTGCGGCGTTGTCTGCCCGCGTGGGATCCATTGGCGACAACAGGTTGGGCGGCTGGTATTCCTATCGCGCGTCGAAAGCTGCGCTGAACCAGTTGATCAAGACCGCGTCGGTCGAGCTGCGCCGGACGCACAAACACCTGATCTGCGTCGCGCTGCATCCCGGCACGGTCGCCACACCTTTCACCCGCGATTATCCCCAGCACACATCCGTCGCGCCCAAAGAGGCCGCCGACAATTTGCTGAATGTCATGGAAGGGCTGACCCCAGAGGATAACGGGTCCTTTTTTGACTGGGCGGGGAAGCAGGTGCCCTGGTGACGGATTTGTTGCAACCAAGTGGACAAGTGGAATTGTCACCAGTTGTGTAAAGCAGAAATGTCAGCATGAGCGCTGACGGTAGCAAAGCCTGACAGAGCGGAGACCTCACATATCGCAGCCCTGGCTGGCTTTGCGGCGGCAATGAATGCGAACCTTCTTGCAAAGTGCGGCGAAAGGGGCAAAGCGCCCTAAGTGACGGATGCTGTGCATCGTTGAAAAGGCGGGCTAGCGCAGTTAACCGCCCTTCGGCCTCGCAGCGAGTTCTTCGTTTGGCGCTTGGCAAGCGATGACTCCAAGCCGGACTGAATCATTGACGTGGGTCAATGCGATAGACGATCGGATCCGATAGGTTGCACCTATGGGTAAACTTGCTGACTACGATCATCCGGCCATCAGCGAGCTTGCGGCCCGCTTGACCCGATCCGAGACAACGCCGCGCCGCAAGCTCGACCGAATTTTCCACTATGTGCGCGATGAAATCCGGTTTGGATTTCCGATGAACGGCGATTTCGTCAAGGCATCGGAAACGATCCAGCTGGGATACGGACAGTGCAATACCAAGGCGACGCTCTTGCTCGCCCTCTGTAAGGCGGCAGGGATACAAGCGCGCATCCATTTCTCACTGATCACCAAGGATATCCAAAAGGGCTTCTTCACGGGCCTCGCCTATTGGCTGATGCCGAATGAAATCTCTCATTCGTGGATCGAGGTGGAAATCGAGGGCCAGTGGCGGCGGATCGACACATTCATCAATGACAAGTCCCTGTTCGACGCAGCCAAGGCCAAGATCAAACGTCTGGGCTGGTCGGTGGGCTATTCGGTGGCGTTGGAAGACGGTGAGGCCAGTGCCGATCTGAACCTCGATCATGCGGCCTATCAACAGATGGCGGCAGTCACCGATGACCACGGCGCCTGGGATGATCCGTCCGACTATTACGAAAGCGAGAAGTACAGAAACCGGCCAGACGGTGTACGCATGTGGTTCTATCGCCACCTCATCGGGGGAATAAACCGCCGTGTGGAAGCTGTGCGCTCGGAACCCGTTTGATTTGAAGGCTGCACATGAAGAAAATTGATATCAAGAAGCAGATGACCGCCCTTTATGGCACCACCTTGAAACAGGGGATGGTCATAGTTGATGTGCCCAAGATGAACTACCTGATGGTTGACGGCGACGGGAATCCAAACACATCGCAGGCTTTTGCAAATGCGGTGGAAGCTCTCTATTCTCTCTCTTACCCGCTAAAGTTCATGGTCAAGAAAGGCCCGCTTGCCATTGATTATGGGGTCATGCCGCTTGAAGCATTGTGGTGGACCGATGACATGAACAACTTCTCGTCAACCGACAAGGATTCCTGGAAATGGACGGCGATGATCAGCCAACCGGAATGGATTACGAGTGAGATGGTCGAAATTGCGCGCACGGCGACTGCCAAAAAGAAGGACCTCCCCGCGCTTAAGCAGGTTCGATTTGAGGCGTTGGAAGAAGGACCGGCTGCACAGTGCCTCTACATCGGTCCGTATGCGGGGGAACCGCCGACAATCACCGCCCTGCATGAGTTCATTGCGGACAACGGATGTGATCGTCGCGGTAAACATCACGAGATTTATCTGAACGATATGCGGCGCACGAAGCCAGCCAATCTCAGGACGATCATTCGCCAACCGATGGCGAGTAGGTAATTGTCGCAACCCAGCTTAGCATGTGCCCGGCTACAGCCCTTGCATCGCATAATGGGAGTTATGTTAACAGAGACGATAGGCCAACCGCAGTTTCAGGAGCTTGGAAGGCGTTGACGGGCGATGGCGACAAAAACGCCGCTGCCATGGCACAACGCCGCGTCATTGAAATCATAGGTTGGGCTGTGAAGCGGTGCTGACGCATCACCGTTGCCGATGAACGCAAAGCAGCCCGGGACGTGGTCAAGAAAGCGGGCGAAATCCTCGGAGGCGGTCATGGGTTCGGGCCTCACCGTGACTCGGGCAGAGACGGTTTCAACGGCGGTCAGAAGCTCGGCGGTCAGGTCAGCGTCATTGACCAGGGGCACGAATTCGCGCGAATATGTTACGGTCGCCTCAATGCCATGAGTTGCAGCGATGCCGCTTGCAATCCGGCGCATCTCGGCTTCGATCCGAGCAGAAATATCTGATCGGAAACTTCTTGCATCACCAATGATACGGGCTTGCCCAGGCAAGGCATTGCGCGTTCCATCGGTCCGCAACTCGGTGACGGAGACAACGGCAATGTCGGTGGGATCAAGGCGACGCGCCACGATTGTTTGCAAATCCAGCACCAGCGCGCAGGCGGGCACCATTACCTCGCGGGTCGTATGGGGCCGTGCTGCGTGCCCTCCCTGACCTTGCAGCGTGATTTCAAAGATATCCTCGGCAGACATGATTGGGCCAGCGCGTGTTTCCAGATGTCCGACGGGCAGACCGGGCAGGTTGTGCAGGCCGAAGACCTCGTCAAACGGGAAGCGTGCCATCAGCCCGTCGTCGATCATCGCCTGCGCGCCCCTGCCCCACTCCTCGGCGGGTTGGAACAGAAAGCGGATGGTGCCGTCAAACCCGCCGTCCGCTGCCAACACCTGTGCCGCACCCAGAAGCATCGCGGTGTGCCCGTCATGCCCACAGGCGTGCATGGTCCCGTGATTGGCGGAGGCCCAGCCTGTGTCATTGGCCTCGGTGATGCGCAAAGCATCCATGTCGGCACGCAGCGCAATGGCGCGGTTCGACGTGCCCCGCTGCAAAGTTCCGACCACCCCGGTGCGGCCGACGCCCTCGGTCACATCAACACCGAAGCTGCGCAGCTTTTGTGCGACGAACCCCGCTGTGCGAACCTCTTCGAAGCCAAATTCCGGGTGCTGGTGCAGATCACGGCGCCACGCTGTCATCTCGACTTCAAGTGTCGTTGGATCGTTCATCCAGTTACCCTCCGCGCTTCAGGCTATCCGTTCGGCTTGCAGAACAGCCTCGGGTGTGCGGCCGATGAGACTGGTATAAAGCGCAGGATCGGTTGCGCCTTCGGTGTTGATCACCAAAAGCCGCGCATCGGCGCCAAGACCGATGCGGGCGGCCAGTTCGGGGTCGTTCAGAACGGTGATTGCTCCCGCCAACCCCACGCCTCCACTTTCTCCGGCGACGACCGCAGGATCACCGGCAATCGGGTCTGCAAGGCGTCGCATGACCGACACCGCATCATCCTCATCCACGGTCATGAACCCATCCGCGACACGTTCCAGAACACGGAAGGCGACCAAGGACGGCTCGTAGCATTCCAGCATCGCCATCACGGTCGGCTCGGTCTCGTCCACCTTCACCGGTTGGTTCTGCTTGGCACTGGCGAGCACGCAGGCCGCCCGCGCCGGTTCAACCACCGTGATGTGGGGGCGACCCTTGCCCAGCAGCACCGCCAGATGTCCGGCAACGGCCGCCGCGAAGCCGCCGACCCCGGCCTGAAGGAACACATGCGTCGGAGGCATCGGTAGCTCTGCCAGCGCTTCGCGGACGATGGCGGTGTAGCCCTGCATGACCAATCCGGGGATGTCTTCATAGCCGGGCCATGATGTGTCGGACAGCACGGTCCAGCCCTTTTCTTCGGCAACGCTTGAAGCTTCGGCGACCGAGTCGTCATAGTTCCCAGCCACGCGCGTGATCTGGGCGCCAAATCCGGCGATGGCATCAATACGCGACTGGCTGACCCCGGCGTGAACAAAAATCACCGCCTTTGCCCCCATCAATCGGGCACCTTGCGCGACGGACCGACCGTGGTTGCCATCTGTGGCACAGGCAAAGGTCATGCTGCGCGCGATGTTGCGCACTTCATCAGACAATATTGCGTCGATGGGGATTGAGCGCCCCAGCTGGCGTTCGGCCCTGTCCTGCACAAGTCGCATCAGCGCATAGGCCCCGCCAAGCGCCTTGAAGCTGCCAAGGCCAAGCCGATGTCCCTCGTCCTTCAGGTGCAGCGCGCCGAGGTTCAGCCCTTTCGCAAGACCCGGAAGCGCGACCAGTGGTGTGGGCGCGCTGTTCTTTCTAAGGGTCAGGAGACGGGCAACGTTATTGGCCCCGGCGATCCCAAGCGTCTCGGCATCGCGTGGATCAAGGGGGTGGTCATGGTTCGGAAGGGTGTTGTGCAGATACATGGGGAACTCCGTGGTTGCAGAAATATTATTGCAAGCACGGTGAAATTTGCGCTGATTTTTGAGAGGTATTGTGCAAGTTTGTTTCACATGACCCCACTCGACGCATTCGATCTGGCCATTCTGCGCATCCTTCAGCGCGACAACACCTCGCCGCAGCGGCAGATTGGCGCGACGGTGAATCTGTCTGCGCCGTCCGTCCAACGCCGCATTCGCCGCATGGAAGCCGACGGTGTCATCACATCGAACGTGGCCGTCATTGACCCGGACAAGGTGGGGCTGCCATTGACCATATTCGTGCAAGTCGAACTGGTCAGCGAAACCCCTTCAGAAATTGACCTGATGAAGCGTCGGTTCCGTGACGCACCCGAGGTGCAGCAGTGTTTTTATGTCACCGGCGAGGCGGACTTCATGCTTGTCGTCGTGGTCGAAAGCATGGCGGCGTATGAGACATTTACCCGCCAGGTCTTTTTTCAGGACAGCAATGTCCGCAAGTTTCGCACTTTTGTGTCCATGGATGCGGTGAAGACGGGAACGGGACTGAACGTCTAGCGCCGTTCGCCCAAAAGCGGCTTGCTGTGCTCGATCACAAAGTCGACAAACAGGCGGATCTTGGGGTCTTGCAGTTTTTTGTGGGGATACAGGCAGCCAAAAATCGTCGGGACCGGTGGCGTTGCCGGCAGAACTTCCACCAGATTGCCATCGCGCAGATGCTCGGCCACGTCGAAGCGCGGTTTGTTTACGATGCCGCGCCCGTCCAGCGCCCAAGCTGTCAGCACGTCCCCGTCATCGGCATCGTACTTTCCCGCTACCTCCAGCTTGCGCAGTCCGGTCTTGGTTTGCAGTACCCAGAAATACTCGGGCGAGCGCGGATATCTGAGCAGAAGACAGTTGTGCTGGTCGCTCAGCAGGTCGTCGGGTGTCTGGGGCGTGCCGTTCTGGGACAGATAGGCGGGCGAGGCACACAAGACCCGGTCACAATCCCGGATCTTGCGCAATTTCAGGTTCGAATCGCTGGGGGTGCCGATGAAAAAGGCGATGTCCAACCCGTCGGCCATGATGTCGACCTTGCGGTCGGACAGGCGCATTTGCACCCGGGTATCGGGAAACGCCTCGACAAAACGGGGCACCAAAGGTGCAATAATCCGACGACCAGCCCCCAATGGCGCGGTCACACGGATGGTGCCGCGCGGCGCGTGCGAGAAGTTTGCGACCTTCGATTCCGCAATGTCCACGGTTTCCAGCACCGCTCTGGCTTCGTGGTAAAACAGCTCCCCAACTTCGGTCGGTGACAGCGACCGCGTGGTGCGATTGAACAACCGCACCCCCAGATGTTTTTCCAATTCTTTGATACGTTTACTTGCCACCGCCGGAGTCAGGCGCAGATCGCGCCCACCGGACGTGATGCTGCCCAGATCGACGACGCGCACGAAGACGCGCAGGCTTTCGATATAGGACATGCGGCCCCTTTCCGTGACGTGGATGCTGACCCCCGGACTGTGCCATGAGGCGCCGCCATTATCAACGATCTGTTGAAAGTCTTTGCCGATTCCGCCCCTGTGTGAGGGCAATAGCCTGCGATATGGTGCTTGGGCAAGGTCCAACATGATCCGTTATTCAGGAGCCACCATGACACATCGCAGCCACATCCACTTCCTTCTGAATGGGCAAACCGTCAGCATTGCAGATGTCGGCGCGGACCAGACCTTGCTGGACTACCTGCGCCTGAACCGGCGTCTGACGGGCAGCAAGGAAGGCTGCGCGGAAGGGGATTGCGGGGCCTGCACCGTGCTGGTGGGGCGTTTGACGGATGACGGTCTGACCTATGAGCCGGTGAATGCCTGCATCCGTTTTCTGGCCTCGCTGGATGGTTGTCACGTCGTCACAGTCGAACATTTGTCCGGCCCCGAAGGCCGATTGCACCCGGTGCAACAAGCGATGGTCGACCACCACGGCAGCCAGTGTGGCTTCTGCACGCCGGGCTTCGTGATGTCGCTTTATGCGCTGTGGATGGCGACACCCGAGCCGACGGAAAAACAGGTCGAAACCGCGCTGCAAGGCAATCTGTGTCGCTGCACGGGGTATGAGCCGATCATTCGCGCCGCCATTGCCGTCAGCCGTTATGGCACGCCGGCCGCAGACCATCTGACCACTGAACGCGACCAAGTGCTTGACCAATTGCGCGGCCTGCGGGATGGCCAGCGCGTTGTGACCGGGCCTGCCGACAACCAAGCCATTCTGCCCGCTGATGTAGACGATCTGGCAGAGGTGTTGTTGGCCCACCCGAAAGCGACCATCGTGGCGGGCGCCACCGATGTCGGCCTGTGGGTCACGAAGTTTCTGCGCCCGATCAGCCCCGCCGTGTTCATCGGTCATCTGGACGGTTTGAAGACCGTGCGTCAGGACGATGACGCCATGGTGATCGGGGCTGCCGCCACCTATACTGAATGTCAGGACGCCATCGCCGAAATCTTCCCGCATCTGACCCCCTATTGGGACCGGATCGCCGGATGGCAGGTGCGTAATATGGGAACCGTGGGCGGCAACATCGCCAAC
Organism: Aliiroseovarius sp. B-4; assembly: GCF_056857795.1. NCBI lineage: Bacteria > Pseudomonadati > Pseudomonadota > Alphaproteobacteria > Rhodobacterales > Paracoccaceae > Aliiroseovarius > Aliiroseovarius sp. B-4. Next base: position 81,182 of record NZ_JBSXNV010000032.1, on the reverse strand, counting down.
GGCTCGCCCATCGGGGACACACCGCCTGTACTGATCGCGTTGGGGGCCGAGATCACGCTGCGCCACGGCACCACCCGGCGCACCCTGCCATTGCAGGATTTCTTCATCGACTATGGCAAGCAGGATCGCAAACCGGGTGAGTTCGTCGAAAGCATCCGCGTGCCGCGCCCGGCACCCGGCCAACGCGATGCGGCCTATAAGATTTCGAAACGTCGGGACGAGGATATTTCCTCGGTCGCTGTCGGGATCAGCGTGACGCTGGCTGACGACGTGATCACCGGCGCGCGCATTGCCTTTGGGGGCATGGCCGCCACCCCGAAACGTGCCGCTGCCGCCGAAGCGGCCCTGCTGGGACAGGCGTGGAGCGAAGAGGTCTTCGAGACCGCCGCCAAGGCGCTGCCGCAGGATTTCAAACCGCTGACCGATTGGCGCGCGTCGGCGGACTACCGGATGCTGTCGGCCCAGAACCTGCTGCGCCGGTTTTTTCTCGACCAAGATGATGCCTCGTCTGATCTCGTTCAACTGGCCACCGCGTAAGGAGTGGATGATATGAAAGACAACGTCTCGATCCGTGGGGCTGCCCATACCGACCGCATCCACGACAGCGCCACCAAACATGTCACCGGGGCGGCCGACTATACCGACGACATCGTTGAACCCGTCGGCACGCTGCACGCCTATCTGGGTGTGTCGGACGTCGCCCATGCCAATATCCGAAGCTTGGACTTGAGTGCCGTGCGCGCTGCCCCCGGTGTGGTGGGCGTGCTGACCGCAGACGATATTCCCGGCCGTAATGACATCAGCCCGACCGGCCTGAACGACGAACCCGTATTTCCCACCGACAAGATCCAGTTTCACGGCCAGCCCCTGTTCGCTGTCATCGCCGAAACCCGCGATGCCGCGCGTCGGGCCGCTGAACTCGCCGATGTTGATTGCGAAAAGCTGCCCCACGCGCTGGACCCGATTGCCGCACAGGAAGCGGGCTATCCTCATGTCACCGCGCCCCTGAAGCTGGAACGCGGCGAGGTGGCTCCGGCGTTTGCCAAGGCGACCAACCGCATCAAGGGTCGGATGAGCGTCGGCGGGCAGGATCACATGTATCTGGAAGGTCATATCGCCTTCGCCATTCCCGGTGAGGATGACGAAGTGATCGTCCACTGTTCGACCCAGCACCCAAGCGAGGCGCAGCATATGGTCGCCCATGTGCTTGGCGTGCCCTCGAACGCGGTCACGGTGAATGTGCGCCGGATGGGCGGTGGGTTCGGCGGCAAGGAAAGCCAGATGAACCTGTTCTGTGCCGTCGCGGCCATTGCCGCCAAGAAATGGGGTCGCGCGGTGAAAATCCGCCCCGACCGCGATCAGGACATGACCGCGACCGGCAAACGGCATGATTTCGTCATCGACTATGACGTGGCGTTCGACGACGCGGGCCGGATCGAGGCGGTGAACGGTGTCTTTGCGGCACGTTGCGGGTTTTCGTCCGACCTGTCCGGTCCTGTCACCGACCGCGCATTGTTTCACGCTGACAATGCTTATTTCTATCCGAATGTGCGGTTGGTTAGCCATCCGATGAAGACCAACACCGTCTCGAACACTGCGTTTCGCGGCTTTGGCGGGCCGCAGGGTGTGATCGTGGCCGAACGCATCATGGAAGAGATTGCTTATGCCACCGGCCAGGACCCGCTGGATGTGCGCAAGGCGAATTTCTATGGCGGCAAGGGGCGTGATCTGACGCCCTATCACCAAGAGGTCGAGGACAATATTCTTGACCGTCTGGTGGGCGAGCTTGAGGAAAGCGCAGACTATCGCGTGCGCCGCAAAGCCATCATCGACTTCAACGCTACATCGCGTGTTCTGAAAAAGGGCATCGCGCTGACCCCGGTCAAGTTCGGGATCTCGTTCACCGCGACGTGGTATAATCAGGCGGGCGCGCTGATGCATGTCTATAATGACGGGTCGATCCATCTGAACCACGGTGGCACCGAAATGGGTCAGGGTCTGAACACCAAGGTTGCCCAAGTGGTGGCCGAGGCGTTTCAGGTCGATTTCGAACGCATCAAGATCACCAGGACCACGACCGAGAAGGTGCCTAACACATCCGCCACTGCCGCGTCGTCCGGCACCGATCTGAACGGCATGGCCGCGCTGAACGCGGTCGAGCAGATCAAGGCGCGGCTGGTGGAATTTGCCGCCGGGAAGTGGAAGGTCTCGCCTGACGCCGTGGTGTTTGAACCCAATCAGGTGCGCATCGGTAACGAAGTTCTGAGCTTCGATGCCTTCATCAAGCAGGCTTACATGGCGCGCGTGCAACTCTCTGCCGCAGGCTTCTACAAGACGCCGAAAATCCACTGGGACCGCGCGGCAGGAAAGGGGCGACCGTTCTTCTACTACGCCTATGGCGCGGCCTGTTCCGAGGTCACAATTGACACGCTGACCGGTGAATACCGGGTAGAGCGGACGGATATCCTGCATGATGTGGGTCGGTCGCTGAACCCGGTGCTGGACAAGGGCCAGGTCGAAGGTGCGTTCATTCAGGGCATGGGCTGGTTGACCACCGAGGAATTGTGGTGGGACGATGCTGGCCGTCTGCGCACCCATGCGCCGTCGACCTACAAGATCCCGCTGGCGTCCGACCGGCCGCGCGTGTTCAACGTGAAGCTGGCCGATTGGTCAGAAAACCGCGAGTTGACGATCAAACGCTCCAAGGCTGTGGGAGAGCCGCCCTTCATGTTGGGCATCTCGGTGTTCGAGGCGCTGTCGATGGCGGTCGCCTCGGTCGCGGATTATCGCATTTGCCCGCGTCTGGATGCGCCCGCCACGCCCGAGCGTGTGCTGATGGCCGTCGAACGCCTGAAAGCGGCGGGCTGACCCATGGCCCAGCCCCTGCGCGATCTGTCTGACTTTCTGTCCCTGAACGGACCGGTCATTCGCGTGACCCTGAGACGGGTGCGCGGATCATCGCCGCGCGATGAAGGGACCGAGATGTTCGTGGCCCAAGATCGTCTGTGGAGCACCATCGGAGGTGGGCAGTTGGAATACATCGCCATCGACCGCGCCCGTGAAATGCTGCGCAAGGGCGTGCTGAACCTTGATCTGGACGTGCCGCTTGGCCCCGAGATCGGTCAGTGCTGCGGGGGGCGGGTTGAATTGTCTTTGGCGCGAATGCGGCCGTCGGACAAGCGTGAAGCCCTGACGCATGCGCAGGATCAAGCCGCGCATCTGCCCCATGTCTATGTCATGGGTGCTGGCCATGTGGGCCGCGCGTTGGCGGAATTGTTCCAGCACCTGCCGGTGCGCTGCATCCTGATCGACAGCCGCGAGGAGGAGTTGGTCCGGTGCCGGGCGGATGTGGAAACGCGGTTAAGCGCGATCCCGGAAGTGGACATCATGAACGCCCCTGCGGGCAGCGCCTTTGTTGTGCTGACCCATGACCATGCGCTTGATTTCCTGCTGACTCTGGCGGCCCTTGAAAAAGGCAACGCGGCCTATGTTGGCATGATCGGGTCCGCCACCAAACGGGCCAAGTTTCGCAACTGGGTCCGCCAGCATGGTGACGACCACAGCACCGGACAATTGATTTGCCCCATCGGGGCAAGCGGCAGCCGCGACAAGCGGCCCAGCGTCATCGCGGCCTTCGTGGCAGCGGAAGTGATCGCTGATTTGACCTCTGAAACTGCCGCAAATTCCCAGCAATGGGACATGGGAGCGCCCGTTCCGGGCAATCAAACAGACCGGAAAGACCCCGCCGCCAAACGCGCGCGGGACTGATTTCCGGTCACAGTGGAGGAGGAGTCCGTCATGGACGGTGGAACTTACAACTACAGGCTTTTTGCGCGCAATGACTTCAGCGCGTTCTGGGCCTTGTTTACCGATAACCTGATCAACCTGATCGTGCTGGCAGGCGTCTGTCAGTTCGTCTTCAACATGCCGGCCGAGATCGTGTTTGGCCGCATTCTGCCCGGCGCTGCCGTGGCCATCATGGCCGGTGTCGGGGCCTACACCGTTCTGGCCAAACGCGCCGCGCAAAGGCACGGGCGTGATGTGACCGCCCTGCCCTATGGCATCTCGACACCCGTTATGTTCGTCTATCTGTTCGGTGTGATCGGCCCGATCTACTGGTCCACCAATGATGCGACACTTGCGTGGCAGGTGGGCATTGGTGCGGGTTTCATGGGTGGCATTGTCGCTGGTCTTGGGGCTATCGTTGGCCCATGGCTGAAACGTGTGACGCCTCGCGCCGGGATGCTGGGCACGCTTTGTGGTATCGCGTTGGTGTTCATCGGCACCGTTCCGTTGGCCACCGTGTTCGAAGACCCGTTCGTCGGTTTTGCCTCGATGATCATCATTCTTTGGGGTCTGGTCGGCCGTTTCCGCCTGCCGTTCAACATACCCGCCGGTCTTCTGGCCCTGATCGTCGGCACCGTGGTCGCTCTGGGCATGGGCAAAGCCTCGATCAGCTTTGAAGGCGTGGGCTTCTATCCGCCCGTGCCCTATTTTGGTGATCTGATCGCCGGTATCCAACACCTGTTCGCCAATCCCGAGCTGTTCCTGGTTCTGGTGCCGGTGCAGATCTATAACTTCATCGAAACCATGAACAACGTCGAAAGCGCGGAAGCAGCGGGCGATCATTACCCGGTCGCGACCTGTCAGGTGACAGACGGCGTGGGCACGATGATCGGTGCGGTCTTCGGGTCGCCCTTCCCCACGACCGCCTATATCGGCCACCCGGCTTACAAGCGGATGGGGGCGCATACCGGCTATATCATTGCGGTTGGGCTGGTCATTCCCTTCGCCGCGTTCTTCGGGCTGCTCGCCTTCCTGAACAACCTGATTCCCGTGGCCGCCGCCGCGCCGGTTCTGGTGTTCGTGGCGCTGAGCCTGATCACCAACACGGCGCATTCGGTCAAGACCGAGCATATGGCCGCCGTGACCATCGCGATGATGCCACACGTGTCTTCCTTCCTTGTGACCAAATGGGGGTCGCTGATGGGTGCCCTTGGTGCCACCGGGGTCGAAGGGCTGCCGCAATTGGGTGACGAAGCCCTGACCGCCGCCCTTTTACAGCAAGGCGCGCATTTCGAAGGCCATCTGGCGCTCAGCCAAGGGGCCATTCTGACCGGGCTGATCTGGGGTGCCATCGTGGCCAGCGTGATCGACGGACGGTTCCGCAACGCGGGTGGGTTCGCCCTTGCTGCCTGCGGCATGTCGCTGGTCGGTATCATCCATTCGGCCAGCCTGCATTGGCCCAGCCTGAGCGGTGTCAGCATGGGGTATCTGATCGCGGCGGCGTTCCTGTTCGTCTATCCGTATTTCCACAAGGAAGACGCGTTGGTGAACGACAACCTGCCGACCGACGAACCGCAACCAACTCCGGGCGAATAATTCCTCCCTTCGCCCGAACTCAGCACAGGGCGCGCGCTGCGTCCTGTGCCTTTTCTTGAACGGAATATGCAATGACTTCGCCGCAAACCCTTCTGCGTGGCCGCACACTTACCTTCACTGCCGAACCAAACGGCCCCGATGACACCCACGCCCATGAGTATCGCGAGGACGGTGCAATATTGATGGCCGAGGGCAAAATCATCGCCTCGGGCGACTATGCCGATGTCAGTGCGCAGTCAACCGGCGCGCGGGTGATCGACCACCGCCCCCACCTTCTGATGGCCGGGTTTATCGACACCCATATACACTTTCCGCAGGTGCAGGTGATTGCCTCTTGGGGTGCGCAGCTTCTGGATTGGCTGAACACCTATACTTTCCCCGCCGAGACCCAATATGCCGACCCTGCACATAGCGCCACGATGGCAGGCAAGTTCTATGACCAGATCACCGCGCATGGCACCACGACCGCGGTCGCCTATTGCTCGGTCCACAAAACCTCGGCCGATGCGTTCTTTACCGAGGCCGCCCGGCGCAACATGTGCATGATCGGCGGCAAAGTGATGATGGACCGCAACGCGCCGGACGGGCTGCGCGACACGCCACAATCCTCTTATGACGACTCAAAGGCGCTGATCGACACGTGGCACGGGAAAGGGCGCGGTCACTATGCGATCACGCCGCGCTTCGCCATCACCTCGACGCCAGCCCAGATGGAGATGGCGCAGGCCTTGGTGCAAGAGCATCCCGATTGCTATGTCCAGACCCACCTGTCGGAAAACCATGACGAGATCGCCTATACCACCGAGCTTTACCCAGAGGCCCGCGACTATCTGGATGTCTATCAATCCTATGGCCTGCTTGGCCCAAAGATGCTGCTGGGGCATTCCATTCACCTGACACCACGCGAAATCGACGCGCTGGTCGACACCGGCGCACACCCGGTGTTTTGCCCGACCTCGAACCTGTTTCTGGGCAGTGGGCTGTTTGATGACGCAGGCCTGCGCGGGCGCGGCATCACCAATGCGATTGCGACAGATGTGGGCGCTGGCACCAGCTATTCCATGCTGCAAACGCTGAATGAAAGCTACAAGGTGCTGCAATTACAGGGCCAATCCCTGCACCCCCTGCGTGCCTTCCACTGGATCACGCGCGGCAATGCCGTCGCGCTGGGGTTGGAAGACAAGATCGGCACACTCGCCCCCGGCTCGGATGCCGATATCGTTGTGCTGAATGCCTCTGCCACAGACGCCATGGCCCTGCGGATGGAGCGCGCGACCACCCTGTCGGAAGAGTTGTTCGTGCTGATGATGATGGGTGATGATCGCGCGGTGGAACGGGTTTACGTGGCGGGGGCGCCACCTGAACCTATCTGAACCAATGCGGGTTGACCCGACCACCGCTGCCCGCCCGCAAAACGCGAACGGGCAACGGTGGTGATCTATGATTGAACGAACCTATGAGCGCCGTCGCGGCCCGATCAGTTAGACGCCTGACGCAACAACGGCGTGATCCGACGGACACTGGCGCGGCGGTTGGCCCGTTCTTCCAATTCGGTATCTACCTTCAGGAAGGCCTCACCATAGCCTTGCACGATCAGATTTTCCGGCGGCACATCGAAATACTCGGTCAAGGCCAATGCGACCGATTCCGCCCGACGGTCCGACAGGGCCAGATTATAGGCGGCAGACCCCACCGCATCGGTGTGACCTTCGATCAGGAACACCTCGTTCCGGTCATTGGCGACATAGCTCTGGATCAACTTGCCCAAACGCGCCAGTGACCGCGCCTGATCCGGGCGGATCGCAGCCGACCCGGTTTCGAAGGTGACAGCATTCAGGTCGATCACCGGCACAAGATTGCGCACCTGTGGGATGTGTCGGATCTGTGCCAGACTGAAGCGACGATCGAAAACAGCTTCACGGGCCAGGGCCCTGCGCAAGGCGTCTTCGTCGGCGTCAGCGGTCAAATCCTGTTGCGCAACGGGGTCAGGCAGAGTGGTGACATCGACAGGTTCAACAGCAACTGTATCGTCGATCAATACCGTTTCAGTGCCGTCCTCGGCCACGTGAACCCGGCGCAGCACGCGATATTCAGGATCGCGGACAGTGACGATTTCTGTGCCATCGGGTCGGATCACGGTCGTGCGGGTCGATCCATCGCCAAAAGTCTCGGTCCGCAGCCTTGTGCCCGGTTGGCGTAAGAGGGCGTTATCATCCTTGATGATCTCATAGCTGCCATCCTCGCGGCTAACCACGACCCGATCACCAGAGTTCAGTGCCACTTCGCGATTGTTGGACAGGATCGCACCTACCGCGACTGCGCCCAGGCCCAAGAGGATGGCCTTTTCGCCTTTGGACAGCCCTTCATCGCGTTTGGCGCTCGCCGTGGCGTCTTTTTGCTCGATCACCGTCTTCACGGCTTCGTTGACCTTGTTGGCAAAATCTTCGTCGGACGATCGGGCGGTTTCTTCCGTCACCACTTCCTCGGTCACTTCAGCCGAGGTGTCCGCTTCGACCGGGGCGGCGGCGGCGGCAGCCACTGGGGCTTCACCACTTTCAGCCGCGGGTTGAACGGGAAGCTCAGGCACCGGCTCTGACGTTACAACCTCTTCGGCGGTCGGTTCGGTGTCGGTCAACGCATCCGCAAGCGCTGCTTCCTCTTCCGGCGATACGTCAGACGCTTGTTCGACAGGTTGCTCTGCGGTCTGCTCAACTGGCGCTTCGACAGGCTCCGCTTCGGCGGTTTCAGTCGAAGTATCAGCGCTCTGTGCGGGGGTTTGCGCATCGGGCGTTTCGGCAACTTCGCCCGTCGGTTCAGCTTCCGGCGCGACGATACTTTCGTCTGTGGTCGCTTCGGTGACTGTATCGCTTTCAACCGTGTCGGGTGCCGGTTCTTCGGTGGGTTTCGCTTCTGCGGTCTCGGCCTCTGGGGCTTTTTCCGTCACCTCCGCTTTAGCCTCTGGTGCCGCTTCAACCGGTGCAGCATCGGCGGGGGCGGCTTCGGCTTCGACCGCTGGCGCTTCTTCTGCGGGAGCTGCCTCGACCGTGCCGGTGTCAGTCGCAACCTCGGCGGCAGGTTCGGCGGCGCCACCCTCGGGGATCGGCAAGTTCAGAGCTTGCGCAATCTCCGGCGTCATACCGCTTTCACGCAATGCGGTCAGCATCCCCGCCATGTCTGGGCGCAGACTGGCATCCACACCTTCGCCACAGGGAAGCGGCGCGCCATCGGCACAGATCATCGCGCTTTTCGGAACCGCAATCACGCCCTCGCCACACGGCAAGGCTGCGCCGTTTTCGCAGATCATACTTTCCGCCGGTATCTCCGGGACGCCACTTGCGCAGGGCGTTTCACTGCCATCAACGCAAAGCACACTTGGGGCAGCGCCGGACGCGTTTGTCTGTGCAACAATCGGCGCGGGAAACGCCATTGAAAGGGTCGCCACAAGGGCGGTCGAGGATTTCCATGTTATGGGCATTCTGCGGTCTCCAACCTGGTGGTTTGCAATTATCACTGTGATGATAACGCAACCCCTGGGCATTCGGTTCCCCGACGATCAGACTCAAGCGGGCTTTCGCCATCGGTCTGTCCATCCAGGCCGAGCACCCATCGGACAGAAGTGAATGTCAGAACAGGACCGACGGCAACCATGTTGCCAGCACCGGCAACAGCCAGATCAGCGCGATCCCGACAATCTGAAGACAGATGAACGGCAAAACGCCGGCATATATCTGGCCGGTCGTGACCTCTTTCGGGGCCGCGCCCCGCAGATAGAACAGCGAAAAGCCGAAAGGCGGCGTCAAGAACGAAGTCTGAAGGTTTATCGCGATCAACACGCCCAGCCAGATCGGATCATGGCCCAGCAGGATCAGGGATGGTGTGATCAGCGGCAGAACGATCACCGAAATTTCGACGAAATCGAGGAAGAAGCCCAACACGAAGATCACGATCATGCAAAAGACCAGCGCGCCGTTTGCACCGCCTGGCATCCCGGCCAGAAGACGCGCCACGCGCTCTTCTCCGCCCAGCCCGATAAAGACCAAGCTGAAGAACCCGGCGGCAATGATGGTGGCGAAGATCATGGCCGTCATCGTCATGGTCGAGCCGACCGCCTCTTGCACCACGCGTTTTTGCAACGCGGCGCGCAGGGCCAGAAGCACGGACAGCCCGCCCACTACCGCAAGTCCGGCATAGAAGATGCCAAGCCCAAAAGCGCCCGAAGTCAGGTCGTTGCGCTGAAACCGCACCGGGAAGGCCCCGGCAAGAATACCCAATGCGATCAGGGCAATTGTGCCCAGAAGTATAAAGCGCGGGGCGGTGCCGATGCGATAGCCGGTCATCAACAACGCGCCGATGGCACCGACCGACGCGGCTTCGGTCGGGGTGGCGACGCCGCCCAGAATGGCGCCCAGCACGGCGAAGATCAGCATGACCGGCGGGATCACCGCGCCAACCACCTCGCGCCAGTCAGGCTTGGCCAGATCAAGGGGCGCAGGCGGCATGTCCTGCGGGCGCAACCATCCGCGCGCCACGATATAGATCAGGTAAAGACAGACCAGCACCAGACCGGGGATCACGGCGGCTGCAAAGAACTGGCCGACCGACAATGCCTCGACCGAGAACTTGCCCTGCTCGTATTGCGCCTGCTGGAACGACGTGGACATCACGTCCGCCAGAATGATCAGAAGGGTCGAGGGGGGAATGATTTGCCCCAGCGTGCCCGCAGTGCAGACGATGCCCGAGGCAACCCGTGCGTCATATCCGGCGCGCAGCATCGTGGGCAGTGCGATCATCCCCATCGCGACCACGGTCGCTCCGACGATCCCCGTGGACGCTGCCAGCAACGTGCCGACCAGCACGACCGAGATACCCAGCCCGCCGCGCAACTGTCCGAACAGCCGACCCATCGTGTCAAGCAGCCCTTCGGCGATACGGCTTTTCTCAAGCAACGCGCCCATCATCACGAACAGGGGAATGGCGATCAGCACCGGGTTGGTCAGGACGCCAAACACCCGCTGGCCCAACGCGCCCAGCAGTGTGATATCCATCTGGCCCAGCATCCAGCCCAGATAGGCAAAGATCACCGCCACACCGGCGATGCTGAACGATACAGGGAACCCCAGAAGGATCGCGCCCATCAGGGCTGCGAACATGATAAGGTCGAGATATTCGATCATCAGGTTTCTTTCACGGCCAGAAGGCGGATCAACAGGGCAAGTGATTGCAGCATCACGAGGACGCTAAAGGCTGGGATCAGGGATTTCAGCAGGAAAACCGCCTCGATCCCGCCCACCGAAATCGGGCCCTCAAGGATTGCCCAGGAATTGCGCACCGATGGCCATGACCAATAGATCAGCGCGATCATCGACGGCATCAGCAGGAACAGATGACCGAAAATGTCGATCCGCCGCCGCACCTCGGGCGTCGCCTTGGCATAGAACACGTCAACGCGTACATGTTTGTCGACAAGTAGCGTATAGCCTGCCGCCAGCATGAACAGGGCGGCGTGCATATATAAAACGCTTTCCTGCAACGCGATTGAATTCGCGCCGAACGCGTAGCGCCCGACAACGATGGTGAATTGCACCAACATCATGGCCAGCGCCAACCAGCGCACCACATAGGCCACGCCCATGTTCACCTTGTCCAAGGCATTCGCCAGATGCTCCATCGCCCGCCCCCGCTTGACTGTCGGTCAGGGCGCGGTCATCGCTGCGCCCTGACCGAGAGGTCTTAGTAACCCATGACCAGATTACGTGCGTTCATCTGGCCGTTGTCAGCATAGACCATGTATTTGCCGACCGAGTCGCGATACGCCACAAAGCTTTCGGTGATCCGTTTCACCAGTTCGTCGTCATCCTGACGCAGATCGTCGATGACTTCTGCGGCGGCTTTGCCCATGGCCGTGATGACATCCTCGGGGAACATCTTCACCTGAACACCTTGCTCGGCAACCATCGCTTGCAGCGAAAGGGCGTGCTTCGTCGTGTATTCGGTCCAGACTTGGTTATACAGGCTGTCACTGGCCGCCTGCACCACCTGTTTCAGGTCGTCCGGCAACTCGTTGAACACATCTGCGTTGACGCCACATTCCTCGGCTGAAGACGGCTCGCCCACACCGGGCCAATAGTAGTTCTTGGCAACCTGGTAATATCCAAGCGCACTGTCTGTCCAGGGGCCGATAAACTCACCCGCGTCCAGAGCACCGGTTTGCAACGCCTGGAACATGTCCGGGCCACTCATCGCTTCCGCTGCCATGCCCATCTTTGCCGCCATCTCAGACGCAAGACCCGTGGTGCGGAACTTCATGCCCTTCAGGTCTTCGGCTGAATTGATCTCGTTGCGGAACCAACCGCCCCATTGCGGGCCAGAGTTGCCGCACAGGAACGGCTTGATGCCGAACCGGCCATACATCTCGTCATAGAGCGCCTGCCCGCCGCCGTGCACCATCCAGCCAACTTGCTCATCCGCACGCAGACCGAAAGGTTGCGAGCCGAACAGCAAAATGCCCTTGGACTTCGACCCCCAATAGGCGGGGACGGCGTGATACAGCTCGGCAGTGCCTTCGCTGACCGCGTCAAAAACGCCGCGGCCGGGAACGAGTTCACCGGCGGCGAACAGCTTCACCTCGATCCGTCCACCCGACAGGGTGGTGATCCGGTCGGCCAACTGCTGTGCAGCCACGCCCGGCCCCGGCAGGTTTTTGGGCCACGCCGTCACCATCTTCCACTGGCGTTTATCTTGCGCGATGGCTGGTGTTGCCAGTGCTGTTGCTGCGGTGCCGATGGCCCCGGCTGTCAGAAATGTCCGTCTTTGCATGCGCCTATCCTCCAATCGGCAATTGCGACCATGGAACAGGCATTTGTCGCGCCATGGTCAAATCCGTGCATATAGCTATTATGTAAATACATAATAGAGTCAATCTTTACGACGCAAAAAGCTGTCTATGCCAACAATCCTCGCGCAATGATTGTGCGCTGGATCTCTGATGACCCTTCATAGATGCGGAAGATCCTGAGATCGCGCAGATATCGCTCCAAGGGGAAATCACGGGTGTAACCATATCCTCCGTGAATTTGCAGCGCCCGATCCGCGATCCGCCACGCCGCTTCGCTGGCGTAAAGCTTGGCAAAGGCGGATTCGCTGGAATATCGCACGCCGGTCCCGCGCAGGGTCGCCGCCTGCATCGCCAACGCGCGGGCTGCCGCCAGTTCGGTGGCGCTGTCGGCCAGCATCCATTGCAGACCTTGGAATTCCGCAATCGCATGGCCGCTGACCTGCCGTTCCTTGGCATAGGAAATCGCGGCCTTCAACGCGGCGTCGGCGATGCCTGTCGCCTGCGCGGCCACTTCGATCCGGCCATTGTCCAAGACCTTCATCGCGGTGCGGAACCCTGTGCCCTCGTCGCCCAGACGGTTTTCTTCCGGCACCCAGCAATCAAAGCTGATGCCGAAGACATGCCCACCCTTCAGGCCCATCGTCTTCTCATGCGGCGCGACCAAGACACCGTCGGTCTTCTTCGGCTCGACGATGAAGGCGCTGACGCCCCGCGCGCCGGCGTCTGGGTCGGTCTTGGCATAAACCACCATGAAATCCGCCGCCCCCGCGTTCGATATGAAGCATTTGGACCCCTTGATCCGGTATCCATCCCCTTCGCGTTTCGCCGTGGTGCGCATGTCCGCGGGGTTCGACCCCGCCTGCGGTTCGGTCAGGGCAAAGGCGCCCAGCGACGTGCCCGCCGCCGCATCGGGCAGTATCCGCGCCTGCAAATCGGCATCCGCACCCAACAGCAGTGAATCCGTCGCCAGAAAATGCGCCGTCAGCATCGAGGCGGTCGAGCCGCAAGCCCCCGCAATCGCTTCGACCGCAGCATAAAGCGCCGGGCCGGACAGGCCGATGCCGCCATGGTCTTCCGGCAGGTTCAGGCCCAGCAGGCCCATTTCAGCCATCGCGTCCAAGTGGCAGGTGGCAAACAGTGCCTCTTCGTCGATCTGCGCGGCTTTCGGCGCCAGCACTTCGGTCGAGAACCGCTCGATCTGCGCGACCAACGCGCGTTCGTCGTCGCTCATGGGATAAGTCATGCGCCTTGTTCCTTATTCAAAGAGTTCAGAATATCGTCAGCGTCCGCGTTCAGGGCCGGAGCCGCCTTGCGCCCCCCGCGCCCAATGCCGCTAAAATGCACCGGCTGTTCTGGCACGTTCAGAACGCCCAGATCAGGGTGCGTGACAGTGGACGCCAACCTGCGTTCAACCGCCTGCCGCGACGCCCAAGCCTGTGCCACGGACTGAATGCTGGACGCGGGGATACCCGCTGCGGACAATTGTTCAACCACCGCGTCCACGGGGCGCGTATCCGCCCATTCGCCGATATACGCGGCCAAGGCCGGTTCGTTTTCACGGCGCAGTGTGTCCGTGGTGAACCGTGCGTCCTGCACCAGATCGGGCTGCCCGATCACCTCGCAGAACGTGGCAAACAGTCGGTCATTCAGAACCGCCAGCGCGAAATGCCCGTCCGCCGCCGGATAGGTGCCAAAGGGGGCAGACAGCGGATGCCGGTTGCCCGTGCGCGTGGGGGTCTCGCCGCCCATCAGAGTGCGACAGGCAAGGATCGGCATCATCGACACCAGACCGTCAAACAGCGCCACATCCACATGACGCCCCTGCCCGGTGCGGCTGCGTTCAAACAGGGCCACCATCGTGCCCCAGGCCGCGAACAGCCCACCGGCCACATCGCCCAAAGCCTCGCCCACCATTGTCGGCGCGCCATCGGGTTCGCCGGTGGCGTCCATCAACCCGCTCATCGCCTGAACGATGATGTCATAGGCAGGCTTTTTCGTGTTCGGCCCGGTCTGACCAAACCCGGACAGCGAGACATAGACCAAATGCGGAAACGCCTCGCTCAGCGCGTCATAGCTCAACCCCAGCTTTTCCATCACGCCGGGGCGGAAATTCTCGATCAGCACATCACACTCCGCCAACAACGCCTTGACCGTCGCAATCGCGTCCGCCGATTTCAGGTCCAGAGCGATGGACCGTTTGCCCCGGTTGATCGCCTGAAACAACAGGCTTTCACCATCCTTGAACGGGCCGATATGGCGGTAATCGTCGCCGTGGGCGGCTTCGACCTTGATCACATCCGCGCCCAGATCAGCCATCATCGCCGTGCAATAGGGGCCGGCCAGAACGCGGGTGAAATCCAGCACTCTGACGCCGCTCAGGGGCTGGGACGCTTGGGGGGTGGGGGGCTGGGTGGGCATATGATCCTCCGGGTTTGATCGGTTGAGCATAGGGGCGTGCATGCTATAAGCAGAAATATACAATGCTAATATGGTGATAAATGCACGCTATACCTATAAGCCTTCGCCAGATCGACTATGTCATCGCCGCTGCGGAAACAGGCAGCACCGCCGCCGCCGCGCGGGCGCTGAATGTCTCGCAACCATCGGTGTCGCTGGCGATTGCCAAGGTCGAAGACCACTTTGGCCGCCCGCTGTTCGTGCGTAGCGCCGGGCAGGGCATCGCGCCCACCGCCTTCGGGTTGCGCAAACTGGGGGCCTTGCGCAGCCTGCGCGCGCAGGCGCAATCGGCTCTCAGCAACGAAGGCAACGGTGCCGAGGTGCTGAACCTTGGCGTCTTTTCCACCCTTGGCCCACGTTATGCGCCCGCTCTGGTCAACGGCTTTCAAAAAACCATGCCAGACGCGCAAATCAAACTGCACGAGGGCGATCTGGATCGACTGACCCGATGGCTGTTAAACGGTCGGATTGATCTGGCGCTGATCTATGATTTCGGCCTGCCCTCGTCGCTTGAGATCACGCCGCTGGTCGATGTGCGCCCCTATGGTCTGGTCGCGCGCGCCCACCCGCTATCGGGTCGCGGCACCGTCACCATGGCCGAGCTGCTGACCGACCCACTGATCCTGATGAGCCTGCCGCACAGCCGCGATTATTTCCTGACGCTGGCGCAGATGAACGGTATCCGTCCCCGCATCGCGCATGAGACCGGCTCGGTCGAGATGTTGCGCGCCATGGTTGCCAACCACATGGGCGTAGGGTTAATGGCGACCGACATTGCACAGGATACCGCCTGTGACGGCCAGCCCGTCACCCGGTTGGAACTGACCGACCCACTGGTGCCCCACCGCATCGCGCTGGCCCGTGCGCCGCACCCCCATATCGCGCCGCTGGTCGCGTCTTTTCAGGACCACGTGGCGCGCAGCTTTGACGTCTGACACGGTATGTCTGGCCATTTGTGCCTTATGTCTATATCTTTCCACGCCAACACGACGGATTGGCCAAGACCCATTGCCGCCATATCGGAGATCGCATCATGTCCATAACCTACCGCGAGGTAAAAGCCGATATCCTGCGCCAGATCACGCAAGGCGAGCTTGCCCCCGGCAGCGCGATGCCGAACGAGGTGGATCTGGCCGCAAGCTATGGCTGCGCGCGGGCCACTGTCAATCGGGCGATGCGCGAACTGGCTGATGACGGCATCATCGAACGCCGCCGAAAGGCCGGCACTCGGGTCCGGCAGAACCCGATCCGACAGGTGCGGCTGAACATCCCCATCGTCGGGCAGGAGATTGCGGAGCTGGGCGCTGCCTATCGTTATGCGCTGGTGAAGTGCAAAGCCGAACCCGCCCCCGATTGGCTGCGCGCGCGTATGGCGCTGGGGCGCGATGACAGGGTGATGCATTTGATTTGCATGCACTACGCCGATGGCGCGCCGTATCAGCACGAGGATCGCTGGATCAACCTGAAGGCGCTGCCCGAAGCCGAGCTGCACGATTTTTTGGATGTAGGTCCCAACGAATGGTTGGTGTCGACAGTACCATTTACCGATGCACAGATCAGCTTTCATGCCGTTCAGGCCGACGCCGCGACAGCCGAATACCTGGATTGCAGCGAAGGCGACGCCCTGTTCCAGACCGAACGCACCACTTGGCTTGAAGGGCAGACGATCACCTTCGTGCAACTGACCTATCGCCGTGGCCACCGCGTGACGATGCAGTATTGACCGCCCGGGAATAACCCCGGACAGGTCAGTGATCAGCTTACGTTTGACTGCAAAGGCCGGACGAAGGGCGCAGACCCCCCGGCCCTTACAAAATACCCGGCAGGTTCAACCCGTTCTCGCGCGCGCAGTCCATGGCGATCTCGTAGCCCGCATCGGCGTGGCGCATGACCCCCGTCGCCGGATCGTTCCACAACACACGCGCGATGCGGCGATCTGCGTCCTCGGTCCCGTCACAACAGATCACCATGCCCGAATGCTGGGAAAAGCCCATGCCAACCCCGCCGCCATGGTGCAGCGACACCCAAGTCGCGCCCGACGCGGTGTTCAGGAGCGCGTTCAGAAGCGGCCAGTCCGACACCGCGTCCGAGCCGTCCATCATCGCCTCGGTCTCGCGGTTGGGCGAGGCGACGGACCCTGAATCCAAGTGGTCACGACCAATCACGACCGGCGCTTTCAGCTCGCCATTGCGCACCATTTCGTTGAACGCCAGCCCCAGCTTGTGACGCACGCCCAGACCGACCCAGCAAATACGTGCAGGCAGGCCTTGGAACGCGATCCGCTCTTTCGCCATGTCCAGCCAGTTGTGCAGGTGGCTGTCTTCGGCCAGAATTTCCTTCACCTTAGCGTCGGTTTTATAGATGTCTTCCGGGTCGCCCGACAGGGCTGCCCAACGGAACGGGCCGATGCCGCGGCAAAACAGCGGGCGGATATAGGCGGGCACGAAGCCGGGGAAATCAAACGCATTCTCAAGCCCTTCTTCCAGCGCCATCTGGCGGATGTTGTTGCCGTAATCGACGGTCGGAATACCGGCGGCGTGGAAATCGACCATCGCCTTGACCTGCACCTTCATCGACACACGGGCGGCCTTTTCAACGGATTTCGGATCGCTTTCGCGCTTCTCGCGCCATTCGGCCATGGTCCAGCCCTGCGGCAGATAGCCGTTCACGGGGTCATGCGCGCTGGTCTGGTCGGTTACGATATCGGGGCGGATGCCGCGTTTGACCAACTCGGGGAACACGTCGGCGGCATTGCCCAACAGGGCGACCGACTTGGCCTCGCCCGCAGCGGTCCAGCGTTCGATCATCGCAAGCGCTTCGTCCAGACTGTCGGTCTTTTCGTCCACGTAACGGGTGCGCAGGCGGAAATCGATGCTGTCTGGGTTGCACTCGACCGCCAGACAGCAGGCACCGGCCATCACAGCCGCCAAGGGCTGAGCCCCGCCCATGCCGCCCAGACCACCGGTCAGGATCCACTTGCCGGTCAGGTCGCCGCCGTAATGCTGACGCCCGGCCTCGACAAAGGTTTCATAGGTGCCCTGCACGATGCCCTGCGATCCGATGTAAATCCACGAACCAGCGGTCATCTGGCCATACATCGCCAGACCCTTCTTATCCAACTCGTTGAAATGATCCCACGTCGCCCAATGTGGCACGAGGTTCGAGTTCGCGATCAGAACGCGCGGTGCGTCCTTGTGGGTCTGGAACACACCAACGGGCTTGCCGGATTGCACGAGCAGCGTCTGGTCATCCTCCAGATCGCGCAAGGACGCGACCATCTTGTCAAAGTCATCCCATGTGCGCGCGGCACGCCCGATGCCGCCATAGACGACCAGCTCGTGCGGGTTTTCGGCCACGTCGGGGTGCAGGTTGTTCATCAGCATCCGCAGCGGGGCCTCGGTCAGCCAGCTTTTTGCGGTGATCTCGGTGCCGGTTGCGGGATAGATATCACGGGTGTTCTTGCGCGGATCGCTCATGATGTTCCTTTCAGGTCAGATGCCATGTCGGCAAGTGTTGTCAGAATGGTTTTCAGATGCCTGCGCAACCGCGCGGCTTTTGCTTTGTCATAGGTCCAAGGCGTCGCCTCGTCCGTCAGGTAGGTGCTTTGCGCCAGCTCCATCTGGATTGCGTGTATCCCCTCGGCCGGGCGCCCATAATGCCGCGTGGTCCAGCCGCCTTTGAAGCGCCCATTGGTAACAGAGGAGTAGCCCTCGGCCTGCTGGCACAGGCTTTGAACGGCGGCTTCGATCTGCGGCGCGCAGGTGGTGCCCAGATTGGTGCCGATGTTGAAATCCGGCAGGGTACCGTCAAACAGGAACGGAATGCCCGACCGGATCGAGTGGCAATCATACAGGATCGCGACCCCGTGCAGGGCGCGCACCCGCTCAAGCTCGGCCTCGAGTGCGGCGTGATAGGGGGCGTGATAGGCTTGGCGGCGTGCCTCGACTTCATCCTCGGTGGGCGGCGTGTCCCAGATGTCTTGCCCATCGAAATCGGTCAGCGGCACAAGCCCGGTGGTGTTCTGCCCCGGATAAAGCGACACGCCCGACGGGTCGCGGTTGGCGTCGATCACATAGCGATGGAAAGTCGCCCGCACCGTGGTCGCGCCGGGCAACAGCCCGTCATAGAGCGTGTGGATATGCCAGTCGGTGTCGTCCAGCCCCTGCCCGCGCGCGTTCAGCCGCGCCTTTATGTCGTCAGGAACATACGTTCCCGTATGCGGCAGGCCCAAAACGATGGGGCTGTCGCCCTGATGGACCTCGACAGGGGTCATGGGCGAAGCTCCGGCATCGACGTTTTCGTGGCCGCCACAACCGCGTTCGACGCAACCAGCGCCGCCGCTTTTTCCAGGTCGGGCGCAAGGTAACGATCCTCCCCAAGCGACTCGACCCGCTTACGCACGGCGTCAATCACGGCCGCCAGCGGACCGCTTGTCGCCAGCGGTGCGCGGAATTCGATACCCTGTGCGGCGCACAGAAGTTCGACGCCAAGGATACGCTCCAGATTGGCGACCATGCGCGACAGGCGTACCGCGCCATGCGCGGCCATGCTAACGTGGTCTTCCTGGTTGGCCGAGGTCGGTGTCGAATCCGTCACGCAGGGATTCGCCAGATGCTTGTTCTCGCTCATCAAGGCGGCGGTGGTCACTTCGGCGATCATGTAGCCCGAGTTCAGGCCCGGATTGGGCGTGAGGAACGGCGGCAAATCGTGGCTCAGAACCGGATCGACAATCAAAGCGATACGCCGCTGCGCAATCGCGCCGATTTCAGCGATGGCCAGCGCGATCATGTCGGCGGCAAATCCCACCGGTTCGGCGTGGAAGTTTCCGCCGGACACAATCAGCCCCGCCTTGCTCAGCACCAGCGGGTTGTCGGTGGCGGCGTTCGCCTCAATCTCCAACGTGCGGGCGGCCATGCGCAGCATGTCCATCGCGGCCCCCGTCACCTGCGGCTGGCAACGGATGCAATAGGGGTCTTGCACGCGGGTATCACCTTCGCGGTGGCTTTCGCGAATGACTGACCCATCCAGCAGCGCGCGCATCGTCGCGGCGGCTTCGATCTGGCCGGCATGACCGCGCAGTGCGTGAATTTCCGGCTGCAACGGCGCGGTCGATCCCATGATCGCATCGGTCGACATGGCGGATGTGACCAGCGCCGCGTTCATCGCGCGCCACGCGCCAAACAGCCCGATCAGGGCATAGGCTGTGGTGAATTGCGTGCCGTTGATCAGGGCCAGCCCCTCTTTCGCGCTCAGCACGATGGGGTCAAGCCCCGCGCGCTTCAGCGCTTCGGCACCGGGCAGAACCTCACCTTCATATGTCGCCTGCGCTTCGCCGATCATCACTGCGGCCATATGCGCCAGCGGCGCCAAATCGCCGGACGCGCCGACTGACCCCTGCACCGGGATCACCGGCGTCACGCCGCGGGCAAGCATCCCTTCCAGCAGCTCGACCAGTTCCATCCGCACACCGGACGCGCCGCGCCCCAGCGACAGAAGCTTCAACGCCATCATCAGGCGCGCATGGGGCACCGGGATCGCCTCACCCACGCCGCAGCAATGGGACAGGATCAGGTTGCGTTGCAGGGTGGCGGTGTCGGACGGGTCAATCTTGACCGAGGCCAGTTTGCCAAACCCGGTATTCACGCCATAGACCGCGTCCGTCCCACTGGCGGCAGCAGCAATCTGCGCCTGCGCCGCACGGATGCTGTCATGGCAGGCCGGGTCCAATCGGGCAGCAATCCCATCGCGCCAGATCGTTTCCAGATCGGCCAGAGTGGTCGCGCCGGGGGTCAGGGTCAGAGTGGTCATGCGGTCTCTCCAGTGATGCGGAATGCGAGCGGGTTGAAACCGATGCGGTAAGATAGTTCCGCCGGCTCCGCGATGTCCCACACCGCCAGATCAGCCACCTGCCCCGGCGCAATCGTGCCCAGATCGGTCAGCCCCAGCGCGGCAGCCGCGTTTTGCGTCACGCCCCGCAGCGCCTCTTCCGGCGTCATGCGAAACAGGGTGCAGCCCATGTTCATCGTCAGCAGCAGTGAATTCAGCGGCGAAGAACCGGGGTTGATATCCGTGCCCAAAGCCATCGGCACGTTGTGCTTGCGCAAAAGCTCGACGGGTGGCTGTTGCGTCTCGCGCAGCGTATAAAACGCACCGGGCAGGATCACGGCAATCGTGCCCGCCTGCGCCATGGCCTTCACGCCGTCTTCGTCCAGATACTCGATATGATCGGCCGACAACGCGCCATAGCTTGCCGCGAGCTTCGCACCGCCCAGATTGGACAATTGTTCGGCGTGCAGTTTGACGGGCAGGCCCAGTTCTTGCGCCACATCGAAAACGCGCGCGATCTGAGCAGGCTGAAAGGCGATGCCTTCGCAGAACCCGTCGACCGCATCCACCAGCCCCTCGGCGTGGGCGGCACGCAGGGCGGGGATGCACACCTCGTCGATATAGTCATCATCGCGACCGGCATATTCGGCAGGGGTTGCATGGGCACCCAAGAAGGTCGTCTTAGCGCGGATGGGTCGCTGCTCGGCAATCGCTCGCGCAACGCGCAGCATTCGTAGCTCGGTCTCAGTATCCAGACCATAGCCCGACTTGATTTCGATGGTCGTCACGCCCTCGGCGATCAACACGTCGACCCGCCGCAGCGCCAATTGCAAAAGCTCGCTTTCGCTGGCCGCGCGGGTGGCTTTGACAGTCGAGACAATGCCACCGCCTGCGCGCGCGACTTCTTCGTAACTGGCCCCGTTCAGGCGCATCTCGAATTCAACGGATCGGTCCCCGCCATGCACGATATGGGTGTGGCAGTCGATCAGACCCGGCGTCACAACACGCCCGCCCAGTGAACGTTGATCCAGCCCCGCGAATTCCTCAGGCACCTCCGTTTGCGGCCCGACCCACGCGATCTTGCCATCCTGAATGGCGATGACCGCATCGCGGATCATCCCATAGGGCGCATCGCCCCCCGCCATGGTCGCGGCATGCAGATCGGTCAAAAGCTGAGGCATAGCTGTCATGAGATCAGTCCTTTTCGCGAAGATTCGTCTTTTCTAGTATAATTTAATGTGTATTATGTCTATACATAAAATGCAAAACACAGGACCAAGACCATGATCCACGCCCGTCAGGCCCTTCTCGCGTCCGGTTGGGCGCAGGACGTTCGCATCACCGTTGAAAAGGGCCGCATTGATCAGATTACGCCCAATGCGGACACCCAGCCGGGCGACGCCCGCGTCGATACCTTGCTGCCTGCGTTGGGCAACCTGCACTCGCACAGCTTCCAGCGCGCAATGGCGGGGATGACCGAGTTCCGCACGGTCGGGCGCGACAGTTTCTGGACGTGGCGCGACCTGATGTATCGCTTTATGGACCGCCTGACGCCCGAGCAGATCGAAGCAATTGCGGCGCTGGTCTTCGTCGAAATGCAGGAAGCCGGATATTCCAGCGTGGGCGAGTTTCACTATGTCCACCACCAGCGCGGCGGCGCGCCCTATGATGCGCTGGCCGAACTGTCCCTGCGGGTGATGGCGGCGGCGCGGGAAACCGGCATCGGCCTGACCCATCTTCCGGTGCTCTATACCTATGGCGGGGCGGGAAAGGTGCCGCTGGATCAGGGGCAACTGAGGTTCGGCAATGACGTGGATCGCTTCGCTGAACTGGTCCAGGACGCACGCGCGGGGCTTTCCGACCTGCCCGATGACGCCCGCGTCGGCATCGCGCCGCATTCGCTGCGTGCCACATCCCCCGACGACCTGAGCCGCGCGTTGGCGGACCATCAGGGCGGGCCGATCCACATCCACATTTCGGAACAACCCAAGGAAGTTAAGGATATCGGGACCTGGCTGGGCGCGCGCCCGGTCGATTGGCTGCTGGCCAACGCCCCCGTCGATGATGGCTGGTGCCTGATCCACGCCACCCATATGACCGAAAGTGAGACGCGCGCCATGGCCGCATCTGGCGCCGTCGCGGGCCTGTGCCCGATCACCGAGGCAAACCTGGGTGACGGCCCCTTCAACGGCCCCACCTATCTTGAGGCAGGCGGCGCCTTCGGCTTCGGCTCTGATTCCAACATCAACATTTCCCTGACCGAGGAGCTGCGCATGCTGGAATATTCCCAACGTCTGCGCGACGTGGCGCGCAACGTGATGGTGGTCGGCGAAGGGTCGGTCGGGGCGACGCTTTACACCGGGGCCGCCCGTGGCGGTGCGCAGGCTTTGGGGCGTGAAGCAGGTGAAGTCGCGCAAGGCCGCCTTGCCGATCTGGTCGCCATTGACACCACCGACCCGACGCTCTGCGCGCTGACGCCTGACCAAATCCTTGACGGTCTGTGCTTCGCCGCGAAGGACAATGTTGTCACCGACCTGTGGTCTGCCGGGCGGCACAACGTCACCGGTGGGCGACATATCGCGCGGGACGCGGTGGTCTCACGCTACCAGGGCGCGGTGGTGGACCTGCTGGCGTCGCTTTAACCTTTCGGGTGCAGGGTAATGGTCAGCGCGGCCGCATCCTGCGCCAGATCGAAACGCAACGGCGTTGCGCTGCTGATCGCTGTGTCTCCCACGCCCAACTCCGCGCCAGCCACCGCGGCGGCCCCCGCGATCACATGCAGCATGCAGGTCTGCCCCGGCTGCCCGACTTCATGCGCGCCGGGATCACGCACGACCTGCGCATCGCCCTCGCACCGCGCGGTGTCGAACATCAGATTGAAATCGCGGATTGGCCCCAGGCTCAGCGTGGCTGTCACCGGCGCCGCGCCGTCGAACCGCACGGGGGCAGCATAACGCGCAGGCATCATCCCATCAGGCCCATGCAGCATCATGCCGTCGCCCTTGATCACCGTCAGGATACGCGTGAGGCCCGGAAAACTGGAAAACGCCCCGTCGCCATCCACATCCGCCATGCTCAGCCGCCACAGCGCGCCATGGTCGTCGCGTTCCTCGGCGATATTGCGGGTAATGCCGCCGCCGTTCTTCCAAGGTGTCTCAACCAGATCACGTTGTCGGATTATCTGCATGTCTTTCCCCGCTTCTTGATACTGCCCCTTTATGTCTGATCTCACCTGGCGATAGAACCGCGACATGATTGTTCGAACGCCTCCTTCCGCACTGCGCCTGTTTTTCATCATGCAAGGCTCTGTCGTGCCCCGCATTTACGGTAAGATGGTCTCGGTCTTGCTGCTGACCCTGACGGTCGTGCTGGTGGATGAAATGCTGCTTCCGCTGCCGCGCATATCGCTTGCCGCGATGAGCGTCTTTGGCGTCGCGCTGTCCTTGTTTTTGGGCTTTCGCAACAATGCCGCCTACGATCGGTGGTGGGAGGCGCGCAAGCTCTGGGGCGGCCTGATTGCCGACACGCGCAGCTTTGCCCGCCAGTTGGAGCTGTTTGCGGTTTCACCCGATGACAGGTTCGCACTTCTGAACATGGTTGCCGCCTTCACTCACGCGCATCGCGGCAGCCTGCGGTCGTGCAATGTCGAGCGCGACATCGCGGCATGGGTCGGAGATGAGAAGGCCAAGGCGCTGCTGGCGCGCGCCAATCCAGCCGATGCCGCACTCAGCGACATCGCGCATCGACTGGCGGGCCTGCGGCGCAAAGGTTCGCTGGACGGGTTTGCGCAAATGGCGTTGGCGGACACGCTGTCGCGGCTGGCCTTGTCACAGGCCGGGTGCGAGCGGATCCAGACCACTCCCCTGCCCTTCGTCTATTCACTGCTGGTGCGTCGCACAACGTACCTGTATTGTGCGTTGTTGCCCTTCGCACTTCTGGGATCCGTCGAATGGTTCGCGCCGGTCTTTGCGGTTGTCGTGGCCTACGTGTTCTTTGGCCTGCAAGCGGTGACAAACGAGCTGGAACACCCGTTTGAACCCCGCCCGAACGGTCTGCCGTTGGATGCCATGAGCCGTGTGATCGAACGCAGTTTACGCGATGCGCTTGGAAAAAATATTCCACCAGCGTTGCAACCCAAGGATCACCTTCTCAGCTAACGCGATCTATCGCTTGACCTGATGCGCCCATGCTTGATCGAACAGCGTTTCATCGCCCATGTTGGCCACAAGCCGTTGCGTGATCTGGAAATGGTCCCGTGCGCCCCGCATCCCGGTTTCCGCAAGCGTTGATACGTTCCAGTCACCGCGACCGAAGCTGCGCCGCCAATTGATCTGCGCTTCTGCGTCGGCCGGGTTCGCGGGGTCAATCGACCAGACTTCCCGCACCGCACTTTCCGTGATGATACCGGTTTCAAGATCCTCAATCCTGCCATGATCGGATGAGATCGTCAGAACGATCCGACCGGTTTTCCGGTCGATTTCCCGTGTCTTTTCATCCTGTCCCTTGCGAAGCAGGCGACTGCTCCGTGGCGGGGCAGAGATCGGGGGCGGGAACGTCCATTCATTCCCCTCTGACGGGTCACGCAGCGGCAAACCAAGACGCCCGCTTTCAATCGTCAGGGTTGCAGGATCGGGTTCCGGCCAGGAATAGGGCCAATAGCTGCCTGCAACCGCCAGCCGCAGGCGATGACCTTTCGGCAGATGATAGGCGGCTTCATCGAGGCCCAGTGCCACCTCGACCGGCTGGCCAGGGATCAGATCGCGTTTTGCGTCAAACCCATCCCGGTTGCGCAAATCCAACAACCCCATGGTGATCAGCATCGAGGTCCCATCCGGCCTGAGATCACACAGCCGCACCACAAGCTGGGCGCGGACGCGGTCGGCGGACAGGCGCAATCGCACTGTGGGGCGTCCCACGATATCGGTCCCGTGATCCAGCGCCTGACTGTCAAAACAAGCGCTGCGGGCATCGTCTGGCTGCTGATCATCTGGCAGCTCGCCTGACCCGAAGCCGAAGGTGAAAAACTCGCCGCATTGTTCGCCGTGGCGCAGGTCCGGCGCGACTGTTGCGGGCAAGTTTCCCGACAAGGCATCACCCAGTGCCATATCCCGAACCGTCACACAGGCCGATGGCAATTTTTGGTCGCAAACCCAACGCCCGTCGCGATGGCGTGCCGATGAGTCAGGCTTTGCACTGCCCATAACATATTCACGCCATGCCGGGTCTTGGTCTGCACCATTGTCAATTTCTTTCAACCAACGGTCCCACCACCGCAATGCCTCCTGCAAATAGCCAATCGACGGGCCGATTTGCGAGATATGCGGGTATTTGTGCCCCCACGGTCCGGCCACGCCCTTGACCGGAGCGTCAAGGTTCTCGACCAAATGGCGCATGGTGTTGCGATAGCCATCATGCAGCCCGCCAAAGGCCAGAACCGCCGCTTTGATCTTGCTGTAATCCTCGCAAATCGACCCATGCTTCCAATAGGCGTCGCGATCCCGATGCTCGGTCCAGATGCGCGGCAAGGGGGGCGTGTTCTCCAGCCGCTCAAGCCACATCGTCCGCCACCTGTCACCGACCTGATCGGGATCGGGCGGCATCGAGAACCACGACAACACTGTCGCCGCCCAGCTGATGTTGTCCGAATGCTGGATGCCGCCCTTGTAATGCACGTCGTCGGCATAGCGATCAACCGTTGACCCGATGGTGATCACGGCTTTCAGCGCATGGGGTGCGCGGGCGGCAATCTGCAAACTGTTGAACCCGCCCCAGGATATGCCCTGCATTCCAACAGCCCCGGTGCACCAGGGCTGGCTGGCGATCCAGGCGATCACATCTTCGCCGTCCTGCAATTCCTGCTCTGAATATTCATCGTCGAACAACCCTTCGCTTTCGCCGCAGCCACGCCGATCCACGCGCAGACAGGCATAGCCACGCTGTGCGATCCATGGATGCATTCCGGCATCGCGCTCGGCAGTCCCATCCGTTTTTCGGTAGGGCAGATATTCAAGGACGGCCGGGACCGGATGGTCCAACGCGTCCACCGGCATCCAGACCCGCGCCGACAAACGTGTGCCGTCCGGCAGTGTTATCCCCAGATCGCGATCATGGGTGAGCTCGTGAAGATGAGGGTCGATCATGTTCCAGCCTTACGTCAGTATAACCAACGGTCCCAGAACCAAACCCACGCGTCAACGCCAACCAAGCAGTTTGACAGCCGGCAGACATGAAAGTGGCCTGCCCAAACAAATTGGACAGGCCGTGTGGAGAACGCCGTGGGACTGGTCAACCTTTACAATCGTTCTACGGTTGGCGTTGCCACATTCTTTTGGCGGATCCGGCCCCCAACTGGGAAAGGGTGCCGGGTCTGCCAGATGCTTACATGGCGGGCATAAGCACCTTGTCGATCACGTGGATCACGCCGTTCGATTGCTTCACATCGGCGATCGTCACGGTCGCCTTGTTGCCTTGCTCGTCCTCGATCCAGATGTTGTCCCCATCATAAGTCGCTTGCAGCGTGCAGCCGCCAACGGTGGGTACAGGGTGCTTGCCACCATCATCGTCAACCATGCCGCGAATGGCGTCCGACATCGCGTCGGCCGCGACAACGTGACAGGTCAGAACCTTGGTCAGCATCTCTTTGTTTTCAGGTTTCAGAAGCATTTCAACGGTGCCCTCGGGCAGCGCATCAAACGCTGCATTGACCGGTGCGAACACGGTGAACGGACCGTCGCCTTGCAGGGTTTCGACAAGACCGGCGGCCTTGACAGCGGCAACCAGCGTGGTGTGGTCAGCCGAATTTAACGCGTTCTCGACAATATTCTTATCGGCAAACATGGCCGCGCCGCCCACCATCGGATTCTTTTGCGAATGACTGTCTGCGAATGCCGTTGTTGCAACCAATACAAAGGCTGCTGCGGTGTTCAGGACATTAAGTTTGGTCATGGTATCGTTCCTTTCAAAGTGAGCCGAGCTTCTTACCCGGAGACATAAGGAACCACGAAAGACTGTCAGAAAAAGTTTCGGCTTTCTTAAAGAAATTTCTCAGAAAAATAAATCCTGCATAAATTTCAACGCATTACGCACTCAATTATATTTACAGCATCTGAATTGGACCTGCCGCCAGAACCGCGCCCGTGGGTTGTCCGGTGGGGGAGCCGCCCTTGGGCTCATCACTGATCGCAAAGGTGGCCGCCGTCAGGCGCGCGCGCAATGCGTCAGGCAGAGTGATCCGGGCATCGTCCTCGTTCGGCACGATGCCAAGCGAGATCGGTGCCTCGGCTCCGTCGGGAATCAGCCACATCTCAAGATCGCGTCCGCTTGCCGGACCACCGGCGACCCGGCGCACGGTGAATTCCCCGCTGTCAGCCGAGAATGCGGCCGTGACAATCAGTGACCGGTCCTCAGAACTGATCTCGGCTGTATGGGTCGGGGCAAGCGTTTGCGGTTCCATGAACAGAGGCATCACCGCCACAAGCGAAAGAGCCAACACAGCCGCCACTCCGCCGCCCAGAAGCCAGCCAAACGCGCCGCTCAGCGGTGACGGCTTCTTGACCTCCCCGAACAATCGCTTATGGATCGCAGCTTTTACATGTGCGGGGGGCGCGACGCTGTCAAACTCGTCTGACAGGGCGTGAAACTGGTGATCCCAGTCGCGCACAAGCTCGCGAAGCGCGGCATCATCCTGCATCCGGGCTTCGAACGCGCGGCGATCGTCAGCCGACAGCAAATGAAGGGCATATTCTGCCGCAAGGACATCATCGTCCCGATCAAATGTGTCTGTCGTGCTCATCGCGTTAAACACTCTCTCAGTTTCAGCAAGCTGCGCCGCAGCCAGGTTCGCATCGTATTCACCGGCACCGCGTATCGCTTGGCCAGTTCGTCATATGTTTCGCCCAGTAAATAGGCACCGCGCACGGCACCTGCCTTGGGATCATCCAATTCGTCCAGACAGGCATTGATCCGGTCCCGTTCCGACGAGGCAAGCGCCGCCTGTTCGGGTGTCGGACCTGCATCGGCGATGTCTTGCCGCGCCGCAATATCGTCGGTTGGGGCTTTGCGGGCGCGCAGCCGGTCGATCGCCTGATTGCGCGTCACCGTAATCAACCATGTCATCGGGCTGTAGCCGTTTGCCTTGAACCGCTGGGCGTTTTGCCAGACGCGCACAAAGGCATCTTGCAAGACCTCTTCAGCTTCAGCCCGATTATTCAAGACACGCAAACACACGCCAAAAAGTTTCGCTGATGTTGCGTCATATAGTGCTTCGAAGGCCGCACGATCTCCAAGGCCAGTCCTGACTATCCAGTCTTCCAGTTCGTTCAGGTCAGCCATGAATTTCCCGTATCCGCGTCAACAGACAGCAATGGCGGGCAAGATGCGCGCGCGCCGATCATGCGGCAATCAGTGTAGAAATACAAAGCCTTCATTGTGTTCCATGCGGATCAAATCGTCTGGACCAGCCGATGATCAACTGTCCAACGCCGCCAGCAGATCGCGCCGATTGTGCAGCACGCGCAGGATCGTCACGCCATCTGCACCGACCTGATAGACCACAAGATGCGCCCCGGTCGGAAAAATGCGCACAGGTGGCGTAAACTCAACCCGCAACCGCGATATTTCAGGTTGGTCAGCGATCAGTTCAAATCCAGTGATCAAGATATCAAGATAGCGATCCGCCTGATCGGCTGACCAGGTTCGGGTGCCGTATCGCCATATGTCCGCAAGATCATTTTCCGCCGCCGGGGTCAGACGATAGGTCGCCCTAGTCGGCATCTTGTCGCATCCGGGTCTTGAACGCGCCTGCATCAAATGGGGTTGCCGGGCCAGAGGCAAGGGCTGCATCAACCGCAGCCTGCACCTCGGCAATGGCGGCGGCGCGTTCCTGATCACGCCGGATCAGATCGCGCACATAATCGCTGGAATTGGCAAACCGGCCGGATCGGGATTGTGATTCGACCCAGCTTTTCATCTGCTCTGGCAGAGATATATTCATCGTAGACATGGTTGGCCTCCTGTCCGGAATATATGGCAAACTTTGCCAATATTCAAGATACCGGACTCATGGACGCCACTCCGACGTGTCGCAGAACCTCAGAAATCCAGCCCAAGGTCCACCGTGCGCGCCGAATGGGTTAGCGCGCCGGACGAGATGTAATCGACTCCGGTCGCCGCGATCGAGGCGACACGATCAAGTGTCACGTTCCCGCTGGCTTCGGTTTTCACGGCACCGTCCACCATCGCCACGGCCTTGCACAACGCGTCGTTATCCATGTTGTCCAGCAATACGACCGAAGCACCGCCAACCTCAAGCACCTCGGCCAGTTGGTCCAGTCGGTCCACCTCGATCTCGACCGCCATCATGTGGCTGGCATGGGCTTTCGTGGCCTCAAGCACCTGACGCACCCCGCCGGCGGCAGCGATGTGGTTGTCCTTGATCAGGATAGCATCCGACAGGGAATAGCGGTGGTTGAACCCGCCACCATGCAACACCGCCAGCTTTTCCACCAGCCGCAGCCCCGGCGTGGTCTTGCGGGTGCAGGTCATGCGGGCATGGGTGCCTTTCGTTTCGGCCACGAATCCGGCCGTCTTGGTGGCAATCCCCGTCAGACGTCCCGCGAAGTTCAGCGCCACACGTTCGCCTGACAGGATCGACGCCGCTGATCCCTTGATGGTCATCAGCGTGTCACCCTTTCTGCACGGCTGACCGTCCGCGATATGAGTGATGACCTCAAGCGTCGGGTCCACCAGCCGAAAAGCTATCGTGGCCACCTGCATCCCAGACACCACCGCATCTTCGCGCGCATTCAGCCGGGCGTCATAGGTGGTGCCCGCCGGGATAACGGCGCGGGTGGTGACATCGCCATAGCTGCCCAGATCTTCCATCAGCGCATTGCGGATCATCGGTTCCAGAACCAGATCGGGGACGGAAGCA
Organism: Aliiroseovarius sp. B-4; assembly: GCF_056857795.1. Classification (NCBI taxonomy): domain Bacteria; kingdom Pseudomonadati; phylum Pseudomonadota; class Alphaproteobacteria; order Rhodobacterales; family Paracoccaceae; genus Aliiroseovarius; species Aliiroseovarius sp. B-4. Next base: position 50,751 of record NZ_JBSXNV010000032.1, on the reverse strand, counting down.
AAGCTCATGACAACTCCTTCACGGCCTGCGCGCGCACGGCAAGCGCGTCGGCCAGATACAGTTCGGACCGCTGGCCCGGCCCAACGGCGGTTTCAGGGAAATCGGACCGTTCATGCGCGCCGCGGCTTTCTTCACGAGCCAAAGCCCCCGCTGCGATCAGCGTCGCAGTGGCGCACATGTTCAGAAAGGACGGACTGTCGCCATGGGCCGCTTCCAGCCCTGCGATGGTGGCAAGCGCGCGGGTCAGCCCGTCCCGGTCGCGCACCACGCCGACATGCTGCGTCATGGTCTGACGCAGGGCCTGGACCGCCTCGGGTGCGGGCGGGGTGCCGCCGTCGGGAAAGGTGATGTCCAGCGGCGCGGCGTTGGTCACGTCCGTCAGGGTCTGCGCGATCCCTTCAGCACAGATGCGGGCATAGACCAGCGCCTCCAACAGCCCGTTCGAGGCCAGCCGGTTGGCCCCATGCAGCCCGGTCGAGGAGGCTTCGCCGCAGACCCAAAGCCCCTTGAGTGTGGCGCATCCCTGCGTGTCGGTTGCGATGCCGCCCATGTGGTAATGTGCGGCGGGGGCCACTGGGATCGGCTCCTTGGCCGGGTCGATCCCGTTGCGGGCGCAATATTCCGCAACGGCCGGGAATTGCGTGTTGATCGCCTCGCCCAACACCGCGCGGGTGTCCAGCATCGGGCGGTTTCCGGCTTGCACTTCGGCATATATCGCACGCGCGACAACATCGCGCGGGGCCAGTTCGGCATCCGGGTGGATCGCTTGCATGAACCGCTCACCACGCTTGTTGATCAAGGCCGCACCTTCCCCGCGCAGGGCTTCGGTCGCCAGTGGGGCCGGGTCTTCGCCCACGTCCATCGCGGTGGGGTGGAACTGCACGAACTCGGCATCTGCAATCAACGCACCCGCCCGCGCCGCCATGCCGATCACCTGGCCGCGAATGCGTGGGGGGTTTGTCGTCAAAGCATACAGCCCGCCCGAGCCACCCCCTGCAAGCAGCACCGCCGACCCGCGTAGCAGAACCGGACCCGACCGGCCACCATCGGCCTCTTGCAGGACCACGCCGGTCACGCGTCCGTCCGTCACCTCAAGATCGCGCGCCATGGTGCCTTCCAGCGCCTGAATCGAGGGCGTGTCGCGCACCTGCGCGATCAGGGCGGCCATGATCTCGGCCCCAGCCTGATCGCCCTTCACCCGCACCACCCGCGCGAAACTGTGTGCCGCCTCACGTGACAGGACATAGCCGCCATCGCTGGTCCGGTCGAAGGGCGTTCCCATCGTGGTCAGATCAAGGATGTAGTCGCGCGCTTCCCGCGTCACCATATCGGCAACTGTTGTGTTCACTGTCCCTGCCCCGGCCTTCACCGTATCGGCGGCATGGCTTTCCGGGCTGTCGGCCATGTCCATCGCCGCAGCAACCCCGCCCTGCGCCCAGGCCGAACTGGCCCCTTCACCCAACACCTCGGGCGAGATCATCACGACCGGGAGCGGTGCCAGTTTCAATGCCGCATAAAGCGCGCCCAGACCGGCCCCGACGATGATGACACGATCCGTTTCAACAACCTGCATGACCCGTCAAAGACCCAGCTTGCGCGACAGGTCGATCATCGCTTGAACGGAGTGACGAGCCTTCTCCGCGACGTCGGCATCCACCTCGACCTGTCCGTCCATCGTGTGCAGAACATACAGGATCTTCTCAAGCGTGATCTTCTTCATGTAGGGGCACATGTTGCAGGGGCCGACAAACTCGACCTCGGGCAGTTCATCCGCAATGTTGGACGCCATCGAACATTCAGTGATCAGCATCGCTTTCTCGGGTCTCGTGTCGGTCACGTATTTCAGGATACCACTGGTCGAGCCGGAAAAATCCGCCTCGGCCACCACGTCGGGCGTGCATTCGGGATGCGCGATCAGCTTGGTGCCCGGGTTCCATTCGCGGAAATCGCGCAAATCCTGTGCGGTGTATTGTTCATGCACGATGCACGAGCCAGGCCAGTAAACCACATCTTTGTGGCTCTCATTGGCCACGTTCTGCGCCAGATATTGGTCGGGCGTCATGATCACCGTGTCCGCATCCATCGCATTCACGATCTGAACAGCATTCGAGGACGTGCAACAGATGTCCGACGCCGCTTTCACCTCGGCGGTTGTGTTCACATAGGACACAACTGGCGCACCGGGATATTTGGCGCGCATCTCGTCGATTCCGTCCGCGGTGATGCTTTCAGCCAATGAGCATCCGGCTTCCATATCAGGCATCAGCACGATCTTGTCAGGGCTGAGTATTTTCGACGTCTCGGCCATGAAATGCACGCCCGCCTGAACGATCACATCCGCCTCGACTTCGCTGGCCTTCATCGCCAGTTGCAGACTGTCGCCCACAAAATCCGACACGCCGTGAAAAATCTCGGGCGTCATGTAGTTGTGGCCCAGGATCACCGCGTTCCGTTCTTTCTTCAGGGCGTTAATCGCCTTGATGTATGGCGCATGGATCGCAAAATCCGGCGGCGTCACCACCCGATCCATACGGGCATAGATGTCCTGCATCTCGTTGGCCAGCTCGACCGAGGGCGCAAGGTCATAATGTTCGGACAGAACTGTGCGAACGTTCGAAAGATCCAACAACGGGCAGGCCTCCAATTAATTGGCTAAGTGGCTAACACACAGGGCTTGGTACGAAAAGCCACATCAAGGGTTCGGGCCATTGTTGGGCGCTAAACTGCATCTGCTTTGGTCAGCACCAGAAACGTCATCATACCAAGCGGCGGCAACGTCTTATGTTGCTCGACCTCCAACTTGCGTTCCTGCAAAACGGTTTCGATATGGAAATCGGAATGCCACCCGATTGTGTTGGCAAACGGTGCGGAAAGACGTTCCAAAAGCGCCAATATGCCTTGGGTGCGCATGAAATGGTTGGTGATGACCACCCTTCCACCGGGCTTCAAAACACGCGCAATCTCGGACATGACGCGTTCCGGTTCGGGCACGACAGACAGCACATGCATTGCGGCAATGGTATCGAAATTGTCATCAGGGAAGTCCAGCACACGGGCATCCATCTGCCTTAGCGCCACCACGTGCTTCAGTTTCAGCGCGCGCACCTTCGCTTGCGCTTTGGAAAGCATCTGCGCGCTGAAATCAACACCTGTCACCTTCAGTCCGGGATCATAATGTTCCAACGACAGCCCCGTGCCCACGCCAACCTCCAACACCGAGCCAGCCCGGCTGTTGATGTAATCAACCGCTCGTCGTCTGCCGGAATGGGTCACAGCTCCGAATGTCCTGTCATAAATCGGTGCCCAACGGGCGTAAGAGGTTTTAACGGCTTCGATATCCAATTCAGCCTCGCTTTCCGTGGTTCGTCCGACGATTGGCAATTCCGCACCAGATAATCATCGCGATATAGCCGATGCCAAGCATCACCAATGTGATCCATGCGTAGGTCAGCGCCGCTGCGCCGACGACCGCGAATCCGACCAGAAAGAATTTAACGTTCTCACGCGACACGCGGTTGGTCTTGAACGACCAGATCGGCGTCCGGCTGATCATCAACAGCCCGATGGCAACCATATATGCGCTAATGGCCAGGTCAGGTGGCATCGGGACGCCGTCGAACGCAAAGGATGCCGACATCGGTAACAACACCAACAACGCCCCGGCCGGTGATGGAACGCCGGCAAAGAACGCGTTGGGTGTGTTCTGCCCGTTCTCATTCTTCGCATCGTTGCTGACATTGAACCGCGCCAGGCGCAGCACGCAGCAAACGGTATAAACCAGAACCGAAATCCAGGCCAGGTTGCGCGAATCCTGCAACGCCCAATAGTATATGACCAATGGTGGGGCGACGCCGAAATTCACAAAATCTGCGAGGGAGTCCAATTCGGCGCCCATCTTGCTGCCGCTCTTCATCAAGCGGGCAATGCGCCCATCCAACCCGTCCAGAACACAGGCCACCAGTATTAGCTGAACCGCCAACCTGAAATCGCCTTGCACACCGAAACGGATCGCCGTCATGCCCGCACAAAGGCCCGCTATGGTCAGCATGTTCGGGATCAGCTGGATCAGCGCAAATTCAGACGCGGGCTTATCAGCCGATCTGGTCACGATGCGCTCACCTGTTCATCGACCGGGCCGTTTTCCGAGTTCCCCTCCGTATTTGGCATCTCGGCAATCACGGTTTCACCTGCAATCATCGTCTGGCCGATGCTGACCAGAGGCGTCACTCCAACTGGCAGATACACATCCAGCCGAGACCCAAAGCGAATGAGCCCGAAGCGTTCACCCGTTTTCATCTGCGCGCCGGGTTTCACGAAACAGACAATGCGGCGCGCCACCAGCCCGGCGATCTGAACCACGGCCAGATCCTGCCCATCCGGCATTCGAATGCACAGGCTGTTACGTTCGTTATCCTTGCTCGCCTTGTCCAGCGACGCATTGAAGAACTTGCCGGGTCGATAGGCGACGGCGATGATCTCGCCGGCGATCGGCGTGCGGTTCACATGGCAATTGAAGACGTTCATGAACACACTGACACGGGTCAGCGGCGTATCGGCCATACCCAGCTCTTCCGGTGGAACAGCGGGTTCGATCAGCGACACAACCCCGTCTGCCGGGCTGACAATCAGCCCCGGTCGCGTTGGCGTCACCCGCTTGGGGTCACGGAAAAAATAATAGCACCAGATGGTCAGACCGACACCAATCCAACCCAAAACCGATGAAATCAGGAACAAAAGGGCGGTCACACCCGCAAAAACGGCAACAAACCTGATGCCTTCAGGGTGCATCGGTTTGATGAACGTACGCATCATTTGCATTGAGGTTTTCCTTGGGGCAATTCACACCACTCTCATAAGGCGGTTGGGTTCAAGTGCAAGAAAATTCCTGATGGCGGGAGCCGTCGAGCACCACGATGCGTGGGGAACAGCTTTGTCAGCCTGTCATGCGTGGTGCATGAATATCCTATTGACGATCACTCCCCAAGCCAACCCGGTGAACCCTGGTTCACTCCCGCATCCTCCATCTGTTCGCGGTCCGGCAAGTCGCGCAGGCTTTTCAGGTCGAAGGCAACAAGGAAATGGTCGGTGGTGACGAACGTATAGGGTGCACCACGGCGGGGCGCGCGGGGGCCGGTGGCGATCAGGGTGCGGGAGTGCAGCCGCCCGATCAGGTCGCGGCTGATTTCCTTACCGAAGATGTCTTTCAGCCCGTCCCGCGTGATCGGTTGGTGATAGGCGATGGCGGCCAGAACCGCGATATCGAATGGGTTCAGGTCCAGAAGCTGATCGTCCACATCTGCCGCCGTGCGGATCGCGGGCGCATAGGCCGGACGAGTGCGCAGCATCCAGCCCTCTCGCAGCTTGGCAACTTCAAAGGACCGCCCTGCCAGATCGGTGGCAAGGTCGTCGATCAAAAGGTCCACCGATGCCCCCTGCCCCACCACCTTCGCCAGATCCTCGCGCGCGACCGGGGTTCGACTTGCAAACAACACAGCCTCGATCCGGCGCATCCATTCCCGCCAGCGCAGCTCTGGCGGTAGATCAGGCAGTTCGCGGTCCAGTTCCGGCTCGGATGGGTTTTCGGCCACATTCATGGTCACACCCCGTAAAGCCGGAACGTGTCACGCCCCGTCAATTCGCGCACGGCGCCAAGATCGACCAGTCGGTCGCACAATCGTCGCGCGGCGCGATCAGACATCAGCGGGGTCAGCGCCGTCGGGGCCAGCCCATCCTGGGTTAGAAACATCTCAACCGCCGCGCCCGCCCCCCTGGCGCGAAGTTTTGGGGTCACTGCACGTAGATATGCGGCCCGGCGCGTCAGATCGGCGGCCAGACGCAGGATTTCAGCCGTGAACCGTATTACCGCTTGGTGGCAGGCGGTGGTCAACTCTGCGCCGGTGCTCTGCAAATCCCGGCGCTTCAGCCCGCCTGCCAACAGTGGCATCAGATGGGTCCACCCCACGCCGCGTGCGAGCGCGGCATCGGCCAGGATCAGGGCGGCGGCCTCCTCGGTCGGGTGGTCGGTCAGCACGGCTTCCAACACCGCCGCCGCCCTGCGCACCGGTCCGCCCTGCACCGCAGCCAACCAAATCGGCACATGCGACGCCAACGCATCCGGCATCGCACGCTTCAACACAGCGGCCGAGATTGGCCGCACCGCCGCCAGCCGCCACTGGCGATAAATCTCGCCCGCCGGTCCCGGATGATCGCCGGGGCGCATCAGGTGCAGCGCGTCCCGCAAGTCCGATGCCCGCTCAGGGCGTCCTGACATGACCACGCAGGCCTCGGCGGCCGACAGCGCCAACCGCGCGCGCAACAAATCATGGGGAACGTCACCTTGGGCCAGCGCAACATGCAGATGCGCCAAGGCTGCGCCCGACAAAAACGCTATGTCTTCAGATGTTTCCGCGCGACCCGCGATGACCCAGGATGGCATCCGGGGGATCGTGTCTGCATCATCACTATGGGTCTGTTTGGCAAATGTCATGCCCGGATACTAGTCACGCGCGGCGCTTTTATCCAGACGGTTCGTTCAAAACCGCCGCTGCCTTCGGCTGCACTACGACGCGCCGCGACCGAGACAACCAAACACCGCCATCAACCCGACGGCGGTGCTCTCATTCGCATGGCATTTGCCTAGACCGTGCCGCCGAGGCTTCCTTCCAAGGCGACAAGCTCTTGCCCGCCTGCCATCAGGTCTTGCAGTTCTTCCGGTGTAATCTGGCCGCGCTGCGCGGTGCCCAGCGTCTGGCCACGGTTCAGCACAGTAAAGCGATCGCCCACGGCCATTGCGTGCCGCACGTTATGGGTGATGAACACAACCGCGATCCCCTGTTTGCGGACCTTGTCGATAGTCGCAAGAACATTGGCCGTCTGCCGAACGCCAAGCGCCGACGTCGGTTCGTCCAGGATCAACACCTTGGCACCGAAATGCACGGCGCGCGCGATGGCGACGGTTTGACGCTCACCTCCTGACAGGGTGCCGACCGCCTGATCGGGGCCACGCAGGTTGATGCCCATCTCGCGCATCTCGTCCATTGTGACCCTGTTGGCATAGTCATGGTCGAAAAACTTCAGCGGCCCAACCTTCTTCACCGGCTCATTCCCCATGAAGAAATTACGACTGACCGACATCAGGGGGATCATCGCAAGATGCTGGTGCACAGTCGCAATGCCCGCCGAGATCGCATCTCGTGGATCCTGAAACTGCATCGGCTTGCCTTCAAAGTAGATTTCGCCGCGCGTGGGCTGATGCACACCGGACATCGTCTTGATAAAGGTCGACTTGCCCGCACCGTTGTCACCCAACAGGCAATGGCACTCCCCCGGGAAGACTTCCAGCGACACACCTGCCAGCGCGATCACGCTGCCAAAGTGTTTCTCGATATTCTTCATTTGAATGATTGGCGCTTTTTCCGGATTCATATCAACGTTCCCCCGTGATGATGCGACGGATATAGGTGTTCAGAATGACCGCAAACAAAAGAATCACACCAAGGAAAACCCTGAACAACGAACTTTCGACACCGGCAAAAAACAGACCTTGCTGGACGACACCGAAGATCAACGCACCAAGTGCAGCGCCCAGGACCGAACCGTAGCCACCAGTCAGCAACGCACCGCCGATAACAACGGCGATGATCGCCTCGAACTCTTTCAACAGACCCCGGTCGGCACCGGCGGATCCGAATTCCATCACCTGGCAGACGGCAAGAACCGTTGCGCAGAAGGCCGTAAGCGTAAACATCAGGATCTTGACCTTGTTCACCGGCACACCCGAGTTACGCGCCGCTTCGGGATCACCACCGGATGCAAAAATCCAGTTGCCGAATTGCGTGCGTGTCAACAGGATATGTCCCAACGAGATCAGGACAATTGCCCAGACAATCAGCATGGGTATGCCGTCAACGACGGGCTGACCTTCGCGCGCGCCACGTTCGAACACCGAAATAACGCCCGCATCCCCCAGCCACTGGAAAACGGGCTTCCCGATCGTGCCGCCGAAGAGCGGTGCCAACCAATCTCCTTCTGCGGCGTCACGAATGCCACCAATGATCGTTTTACGCTCGATCGTTTGCGGGATGTAGATGGTAAAGCCGCGCAGGATGAACAGAAAGGCAAGCGTCACAATGAAGCTGGGCAAGCCCGTTTTGATGACAATCCAGCCATTCAGGGCACCAAGCAAACAACAAATCACAAACGTAACGATAATCGCGATCCACATGGGCCAGCCCAGAACGACACCGAACACGGCAATCATCATACCTGCAAAACCGATCATGGATCCGACCGACAGATCGAATTCTCCGGCGATCATCAGCAGGCACGCGCCGACAGCGATGATCATGAACTGGGCGGAAACGACCGACCAGTTCAGAACGCCCTGCGAGGCAAACATACCGCTGTCAAACGCAAACAGCAAAAACAATGTAAAGACAGCGACGGTGCCGACAATACCGCCAAGCTCCGGGCGGATGAGAGCCTGCCGGAAGGATGATATTTCCTTGACACGTTCGTCAGATTGGATGGTCTCAGCCATGACTGGCTCCTCCTCAAGTCCAATGCGGAAGATGGGTGAGAAACGGGCGGCGCTGAAGGCCGCCCGCACTGATCACTCGTTTACTGACACACGAAAGTTAGCGGTATTCGCCCGCAAACTCTTCAACCTTGGCCAAGCCGTCCTTGGTGACGAAACCCGGACCAGAATTGATGTTGTTGCCGGGCAGAACCCCGTAACGGTCCCAATTGGCCAGAATAATGACCGGCATATAGGCTTGCAGGAACGGTTGCTGGTCGATGCCCCAGTTGATGATGCCGTCCTTGATACCTTTGACGATCTCTTCACCCAGATCGAACGTGCCGAAGTGAATCTCTCCGGCCATTCCGTTTTCCTGCAACGCGGCAATGGTGGGGTCAGCCGAAACCGGGCCAAGGGTCAGGATACCATTGACATCAGGATTTGCCGACAGATAGGCCAGCACCTTGTTCTTGATTTCCGACGGGTCGGTGCCTGAATCCATCATCGAGTTCCCCAACTCGATCCCCAGACCATCCGCATAACCACGGCAACGCTCGCCCACGGTGGGCTGCTGAATGGCATGATTGACGCACAGGAATTTGGTCACACCTTCATCTTTGGCGCGCTGCCCCGCCGCGAAACCTGCGTCATATTCAGGCTGCCCAACATACATCAATGCCCCGACTTCACGGGCCTGCTCAGGCGTGCCGGTGTTCATGATGATCACATCGATGCCCTGATCAACCGCGGCGCGGATCGGCCCTTTCAGAACGTCAAAGTCAGCCAGCGTGGTGATGATTCCATCGGGGCTGGACGCGGCGGCCTGATCGATAATGCGGGCCATGTCGGCAACGTCCCCGGTGGGCGGATTGCGGTATTCGACTTCGGCACCAACTTGTTCGCCAGCCAGCGCGATACCGTTCTTGATCGTGTTCCACCAGCTATCGCTGTCCGGAGCATGGCTGACAAGAATGTATTTCTCACCCTCGGCCATCGCGCCGGTTCCGACCATCAGCGGCGCTGCGGCGACGGCCGTGGCTAATACGACCTTTTTCATCAGTGATTTCATTTGATCCTCCCAAGATCCACTAATTTTGGCATCTGTTCTAAGAGCGGGTAGTCCCGGCCTCCGACTCGGAGTTAAGCATATTCATCTTCTTTTTGCAACCGGTTGCAATCTGACCCTCTTCTTTTCCTGATGCCCTTAAGGAAGAACTGTTATAAAAGTGGATAAACAGGCAGTTCCGGGTCAGGCTGACATGGCAGTAACATTGAAAGAGGTTGCAGAACGTGCCGGGGTTTCACGCTCCGCCGTGTCACGCACCTTTACGCCAGGCGCTTCAGTTTCGGACAAAACACGACGAAAGGTCGAAAAGGCCGCCGACGAGCTTGGATACAGCCCCAACGCGCTGGCTTCGTCGCTGACCACAGGGCGCACGAAGCTGATCGGCCTTGTCTCGAACAACTTCCACAACCCGATTTTTCTCGAGGTCTTCGACCTGTTCACCCGTGGCCTTCAGGACCGTGGCCTGCGACCGTTGCTGGTCAACCTGACAAATGAAACCGATCCCGAACATTCTGTGCGGATGCTTCGGCAATATTCGGTCGATGGCGTTGTCGTCGCCTCGTCCACCCTTCCGCCGGGGTTCTCAAAAGCGTTCCGCGATGCGGGAGTCCCCGTCGTGAACTCGTTCGGCCGCTATTCCTCCACGCCACAGGTCCATGTGGTCGGGATCGACAACGTTGAATGCGGGCGGATGGCCGCCCGAACCTTGGTGGCTCGTGGCTACAAGCGCGTCGCGTTTCTGGGCGGCCCGCAAAGCGCAACATCGACGCAAGATCGCCACAAGGGGTTCATGGCCGAAATGTCAGAACACCGTGAAATCAACACCACCTGCTCATATGCCGAGGCGTATTCCTTTGAGGCCGGGCGGCGTGAGATGATGAGATTGCTTGAGAGCACCCCGGCCGAGGCCTATTTCTGCGGCGATGACGTGCTGTCGATCGGTGTTCTTTCAGCCATTCAGGACAGCGGTCTGTCGGTGCCAGAGGACATCGGATTGATCGGACTGAACGACATGGAGATGTCGGGATGGGAGAACATCAACCTGACCACGATCCACCAACCGATCCGCCAGATCGTCACATCGTCTATCGAGCTTATGGTCGCGATGTTGGACGAGCCGGACCGCTATCCCGAAGCGCGCATTTTCCCATGTTCAATCGTCGAACGTGGAACGCTGCGCCCACTGAAAAGCTGACGCGAAACCTCCGAAAGCAACGCACGGAAAAACCGGGACACTGCCCCGGTCTCTCACAAGATCAATATGCGACATGCTTTGCACGCGTGACTATCGAAACATCGGTGGGCGGGCGTCAACCCATGTGCCGCCAGCTTTCGCAGACGACACCGCCATATGCACAGCCGCCATCGACCGCACCCCGTCCGCCGCCGACGGCAAGCCATCCCGCACTTCGCCACGGATTGCATCCGCCAGATCGCAATAGATATTGGCCACCGCCAACGGAAAGCCTTCGGGATGGGCGATGGCCACGCGGCTCAGACGCTGGGCGTCTTCATGCAGACCGCCTTCGCCCTTCTCGATGATCTGGGTGCGCCCGCCAACTGGCGTATAGATCAATTGGTTCGGCTGCTCCGACGCCCAGCGAAGCCCGCCGGTTTCGCCGAATACCTGAATGTCAAACCCGTGCTGACGACCGATTGCGACGGACGAGGTCCAAAGCCGCCCGACCGCCCCGCCTTCCATGCGGAAGTTCACCATGGCGTCGTCTTCCAGCTCGCGGCTGGCGATGGTCGAGGCAAAATCGGCGGACAAGGTTTTAACCTCGTCATCAGCAATGAAGCCCGCCATATGCAGCGCGTGAATGCCGCAATCGGCAAACTGGCCGGACACCCCTGCCATCGCGGGGTCATAACGCCACCGCACGCGCGGATTGTCCGCGTCTGTCGCATCGCCATGATGGCCGTGGCTGAAATTCGTGACAACAAGACGCACCTTGCCGATCTCGCCCGCCCGCACCATAGCGCGGGCCTGACGCACCATCGGATAAGCGGAATAGCAATAGTTCACCGCGCAGATTTTGCCGGTTTTTTCCGCCACACGCACGATTTCTTCACCCTGTTCCACGGTCATGGTCATGGGTTTTTCGCACAAGACGTTGAAGCCTGCTTCCAGAAAGGCCTTGGTAATCTCGAAGTGCGTTGAATTGGGCGTCGCCACGGTCACCAGATCAACCTTGTCGGCGCGGCCCTTTTCACCCGCCAACATCTCGGTCCAATCGCCATAGGCGCGATCTTCGGCGATCCCAAGGCGTTGGGCATATTCGCGCCCTACGTCAGGACGATGATCCAGCGCACCGGCTGCAAACTCAAACCGTCCATCGGCCAAAGCACCCAATCGGTGCGCCGGGCCGATCTGACTGCCTTCGCCGCCACCGATCATGCCCCATTTCAGTTTTGCCATGGCTCGTATCTCCTCAGTTAAAGCCAATGCTTTCCAGATATTCACGGTTCAAGCGCGCATCACCCACAGGGTCCGGGTCAAGCGTCGGGTCGCAATCCTGTTCGACCGTGCACCATCCCTGGAACCCGGCATCCACCAGCACTTGGCGCACGGCAGGAAAATCGACATCCCCGTCGCCCAGATTGCAGAAAATGCCTTGGCCGCAGGCGTCATAGAACCCGGTGCGTTTCTCGATCACCTCGGCTTTGACAGCGGGATCAATATCCTTGAAATGCATGTATGAGATCCGGTCCATGTGCCGCTTCATGAACGCCACCGGATCAAACCCCGCATAGGAATGGTGTCCGGTGTCAAAGCAGATTTTCAGGATCTTCTCGTCCACTTCATTCAGCAGACGCTCCAATTCGGGCTCGAAATCCAAGAAACCCGCCGCATGGGCATGAATGCCAACGGTCAGCCCATATTCCTCGGCCCCGATCCGCGCACTTTCCGCGATCCGGTCACGATAGGCCGTCCATTCCGCCTTATCCATCTGCTCGGCTTCGGTCGCCCGCCCCGCTGTGGGTGCACGACGAGGCGAGATCGAGTCGATCAGCACAAGATGCTGCGCCCCATGCGCCTTCAGCGCCCGCGCGGTGCGGTGCGTTGCATCCAGCACGTCGTCCCACGCGGTCGGATCGTGATAGGGGCGAAAGACCACGCCGCCGATCAGTTCCAGATCGTTCTCCGCCAGCGCATCCGCTAAGACCGCAGGGTCTTCCGGCATGAAGCCGACAGGCCCAAGCTCGATCCCCTTATAGCCCGCGGCTGCACAGTCTTTCAGCACGGATTGCCAGGTCGGATTGCGCGGATCATCCGCAAATTCCACACCCCACGAACAGGGGGCATTGCCAATTCTGATGGTCACTTGGTTCGCCTTTCAAAGCTCAGAAATTGTTGATGTCCTGCCAGCCGCCAGACTGGTCCGAGGCAAGCGCCGCCGCGATCACGCGGTTGACCTCGTGCCCGTCCCGAAAGGTTGGCCAACGGTTTTCTTGTGTCTCGATCGCGGCCAGAAAATCGCGCGCTTCGATGATGATCTGATCCTGATAGCCGGTGCCATGCCCCGGTCCCTGACAGAAAGCCTCATAGTCGGGATGCGCCGGTCCGGTCAGGATCTTGGTGAACCCGCGCGTGGCATCCGGCCCCTCGGTGCGATAAAGCCAAAGCGCATTCTGATCTTCCTGATCAAAGCGAATAGCGCCTTTTGTGCCCGTGATTTCATAGGCATAGCCCATCTTGCGCCCGGTCGCGATGCGGCTGAAATACATCTGCCCCATTGCGCCGTTTCCAAAGCGGCACATCACTTGGCCATGGTCGTCATTCGTCACCTTGCCACCGGGGCGGGTTTTGTGAACCGTTTCAACCTCGGCCATGACGCGGCTGATTGGCCCCATAAGGGCCAGAGCTGCGTTGATCATATGCGGGGCCAGATCGCCCATCGTGCCATTGGCCATGCCAACTGTGCGCCAATTGGCAGGTGTCTCGGGATTGGCCAGAAAATCTTCGGTATGTTCACCACGAAACCATGTGATGTCGCCAATCGTCCCTTCTGCAATCAGGTGACGCGCAAACTGGCTGGCCGGCGTGCGGATATAATTGAACCCCACCATGTTCACGACCCCGGCCCGTTCCGCAGCGGCGGTCATCGCCGCGCTGTCTTCGATCGAAGCGCCAAGGGGTTTTTCGCAAAAAACCGGCTTTCCCAAGGCAAAGGCGGCTTCAGCCACATCGCGATGGGTTTCCTGCGGGGATGCAATCACAACCGCACCGACCGCGTCATCATTGACCAAAGCGCGCCAGTCATCCGTGCCACGTCGGAACCCATAGGCCTTGCGATACCGTTCAGCACTTTCCGGGGTTGTGGCGCAGACCATCTCTAGCCGCGGGCGCAGCCCCGTGTTGAACACCGCCCCAACAGACGACATGGCGACCGCGTGCGCCTTGCCCATGTAGCCGCCACCAAGGATTCCGATACCGATCTCGGTCATGCTTTGAAGCTCCATCATGAAATACGGTTTGCAACCGGTTGCAAATTTTGTATCGTAAGAATCAAATTCTCGCAAGCTGCATTCGGTGACACGCCGGAAAATCTCGAAGGGTTCGCGCCAACATGACGAAACAACCAGACACCATTCGCCTGACCACGGCCCAAGCCATCATTCGTTGGCTGTCAAACCAGTTCATCCAGATCGACGGGCAAGAAATGCGCCTGTGTGGCGGAGGGTTCGGGATCTTCGGCCACGGCAACGTGACTTGCCTGGGCGAGGCACTTTACAATGTGCGGGACGAACTGCCGCTTTATCGCGGTCAGAATGAACAAAGCATGGGATTCGCGGCAGCGGGCTATGCCAAGCAATGGCTGCGCCAGCGGTTCATGTTCTGCACGGCATCAGCCGGGCCGGGCACCGCAAACCTTCTGACCGCTGCGGGACTGGCACATGCCAACCGCCTGCCCTTGCTGCTTTTGTGTGGCGACACATTCATCACACGCCTACCCGACCCGGTGTTGCAGCAAATGGAGAACTATGGCGACCCAACCCTTGGCGTGAATGACGCGTTCAAACCCGTTGTGCGGTATTGGGATCGCATCAGCCACCCGGCGCAGATCATCCAGTCGCTGCCAAATGCCATCGCCACCATGCTGGACCCGGCCGATTGTGGCCCCGCTTTCCTTGGTCTGCCGCAAGACGTGCAAGGCTGGACCTATGACTATCCAAAGGTATTCTTTGAGAAAAAGATGCATCGCATCCGTCGTCAGACCCCCGACTCAGACGAGGTTGCAGATGCGATTGCCCTTCTCAAAACAGCTAAGCGCCCGATGATCATTGCGGGCGGCGGCGTGCAGTATTCCGGCGCGGTCGATGAACTGACTGCTTTTGCTGAAGCCCACCAGATCCCTGTGGTTGAAACCATTGCGGGTCGGGCCAACATGCTGGCCACCCACCCTCTGAATATCGGCCCGATTGGCGTCACCGGATCAAACAGCGCCAATGCGATTGCTGAAAAGGCCGACGTGATCGTCGCTGTGGGCACGCGGTTGCAGGACTTTACCACCGGATCTTGGACGGCGTTTTCCAAGGACGCGCGCTTCATCTCGATCAACGCAGCCCGCCACGATGCAGGCAAGCATATGTCGCTGCCTGTTGTTGGCGACGCCAAACTGGCTTTGACCGCTCTCGGCGCGGCGCTGGACTTTCGGGCACCTGCCGACTGGGTTCAAACCGCACAGGACGAGCGCAAGACATGGGATGCCTATGTCGCCGACAACGTGTCTTATGGCAATCGCCCGAACTCCTATGCCCAAGCCATCGGCGCGGTGAACGAGTTGTGCGACCCCCGCGACCGTATTGTTGCTGCCGCAGGCGGCCTGCCTGCGGAGGTGACGGCCAACTGGCGCACACTTGATGTCGGCACCGTGGATGTGGAATTCGGCTTTTCCTGCATGGGCTACGAGATCGCCGGCGCCTGGGGCGCACGTATCGCGCAGGCCGAGCGCGAGCCGGACCAGGATGTCATCACCTTCTGCGGCGACGGCTCCTACATGATGCTGAACTCGGATATTTATTCCAGCGTGTTGAGCCGTAAGAAGTTGATTGTGATGCTGCTTGACAATGGCGGTTTCGCCGTCATCAACAAGCTGCAAAACAACACCGGGAATGAGAGCTTCAACAACCTGATCGCCGATTGCCCGACCGTGCCTGAACCCTTTGGCGTGGATTTCGTGGCCCACGCGGCGTCAATGGGGGCCGAGGCCGAGAAAGTGTCGAACCCGTCCGAACTGGGCGAAGCGTTCAAACGCGCCAAGGCATCGGACAAAACCTATGTGATCGTCATGAATGTGGACCCCTATGAAGGCTGGACCACCGAAGGTCACGCGTGGTGGGAGGTGGGCACCCCACACATCACCAACAGCGACCGGGTGCGCGAGGCGCATCAGGATTGGGAAAGCTCCCGCCCGAAACAGCGGAAGGGAGTGTAAGGCACATGCTCCTCGACGGCATCAGACAGAACAAATTCGTGGTCTTTGGTCGCGCGGGTATGGACCTTTACGCGGACCCCGTCGGCACCAAATCGGAACATGCCGACATGTTTCATGCTGACCTTGGCGGCTCATCCGCCAATATCTGCGCCGGGCTGGTGAAGCTGGGGGCAAAGGCCGCTTTGGTTACGTCGGTATCCGATGACGCGGTGGGGCGGTTCTGTATCAATCGCTTGTGTCACTATGGTGTCGACACCCGTTATGTTCAGTCCGTGGGGGGCGAGGCGCGCACATCGCTTGCCGTCTATGAAAGTGTGCTGGAGGATTTTCAGAACGTGATCTATCGCAATGGGGCGGCTGATTTTCAGGTGCCCGATGCAGATGTCGACCAAGTTGACTACTCTGCCTTCGGTGCACTGATCACAGCAGGCACCGTGTTTGCCGCCGAGCCGTCCCGCAGTTCCACTTTCCGTGCCATCGACCATGCGCGTGCCGCCGGGTTGCCAGTGATTTTCGACATTGACTATCGCCCCTACAGTTGGCCATCCGCCGAAATTGCCGCTGATGTCCTGTCTCGCGCTGGTGCAGTCAGCGACATGATCGTCGGCAATGATGAAGAGTTCGGTTTCATGGCGGGCGGCATCGAAAACGGTATGGAAAAGGCACGGGAACTCGCCGCCGAAGGCAAACTGATCATCTACAAGATGGGCCACAAAGGTGCGATCACACTTTGGCAGGGCAACGAAATTCATACCGGGATTTACCCGGTTACGGCCGTTAAACCCAACGGTGCAGGTGACAGTTTCATGGCAGGGCTTCTGGCCTCGATTGCCGATGGACACAGCTTGCACGATGCCGTTCTGCGCGGCTCGGCCTGTGCATCCATCGTGGTCAGCCAACCCGGCTGCGCCCCAGCCATGCCGACCACTTTCGAACTCGACGCCTTCCTTGCCCAACATCCCGGCGCAAGCGCTGCTTAAGCGCGCCGCCCCTGAAAAGGACCAAACCCATGCACATCGCCCCGTACGACAACAAGAACACACCCATCGTTGATGCAGATCACGATCTGGTGCCGCTGAATTATTTCAACATCGTCAAGCTGAAGAAGGGCGAGACGTTCGAATACCAGGTGCCCGGCTATGAAACCTGCGTCGTTCCCGCCACCGGAACGGTGGACGTAGAGGTGGAGGGGATGAGCTTCCCCGCTCTGGGAAACCGAACCGTTGACGTCTGGGATGGCGAACCCGAAGGCGTTTATGTCCCCGTTGGCGCGAAAGTGACAATCACCTGCGTGACGGACGAAACCGAAACCTTCATCGCCGGGGCGAAATACGACAAGGTGCTTGATCCGTTTGATGTGCGCGCGGATGAGCTTGACCTTGTGCAATACGGGTCGGACGACACGAAAACCCACCGCAAGATCAAGCATATCCTTGGGCAGAAACATCACGACAAAGTGGGCCGTCTGCTGGTCAGCGAACTCTACACCGTCGGTCAGGGCGGCTGGTCCGGCTTCCCCTCGCACAAGCACGACACTGACCGCCTGCCCGACGAGACACGGCATGACGAGACCTATAATTTCCGCTTCCGCCCCAACTATGGCTCGGGCGTTCAGATGTTGCAGCGCGAAGACAACAAGCCGGGGGATGCTTATCATATCATGGACGGGTCCACGATTGTTCTGGACAAAGGCTATCACCCCTGCGCGGTGCTGCCCGGTTATGAAATGTATTATTTCACCATTCTGGGCGGTCTCAGCCAGCGGTCGCTGGTGCAGTATTTTCAACCAACACATGCAGGACAGATCGAAACCATCCCCGGCATCAAAGACATGATCGCGAAATTCAAATGACACTTACAACGCTTGCTGATGTGCTTCAGCCCGCGCTGAAGCAAGGCTATGCCGTGGCTGGGCTGGTCACATTGGGCTGGGAAGATATGCGCGCCTATGTCGCCGCCGCCGAAGCCGAAGACGTTCCCGTGATCCTTCAGGCGGGTCCGTCCTGCCGCGCGCACACGCCCCTGCCGGTGCTGGGCAAGATGTTCCGTTATCTGGCGGAAGGTGCCAGCGTGCCCGTCGTGGCGCATCTGGATCACGGCTATACGATGGATGAATGCCGCGAAGCGATCGACAGTGGGTTCACATCGGTCATGTTCGATGGTTCGCGCAAGCCCATTGCGGACAATATAGCCGCGACCAGGGCGATCGTCGAACTTGCCCATGCCGCAGGCGTCTCCTGCGAAGGCGAGATTGGCTTCGTCGGATATTCCGGCGGCGAAGGGTCATCGGGCACAGACCCTGACGACGCAGCCCGTTTTGCGCGCGAGACCGGCGTGGACGCGATGGCGATCTCGGTTGGCAACGTCCATCTTCAACAGGACAAGGAAGGCGGGCTGGATATACCCCGCATCCGGGCAATCGAGGCCGTGACCAGCGTGCCGCTTGTCATCCATGGCGGCTCTGGCGTGCCGGTCGAACAAAGACGATTGCTGGCGACAGGTTCAAGTATCTGCAAATTCAACATCGGCACCGAGTTGCGCATGGCCTTCGGACACGCCCTGCGCAAGGCGGTGAACCGCGACACATCCCGCTTTGACCGGGTCTTGATCTTGAAAGAAACTCACGACCCCGTCATGGATGCCACGCGCCGGGTACTGCGCGCGTTCAAAGGAGAATGACATGTTGAACATCGGACTTCTGGGCTGTGGCCGTATCGGGCAGGTTCACGCCCGCTCGATCAGCCAGATCGACGGCGCGCGCGTCGCGGCTGTCTCGGACGCGTTCGCCGACCCCGCCCAAGCCTTGGCATCAAAGATTGGCGCACAGGTCATGGACAGTGACGCGCTGATCAACAGCAAGGATGTCGACGCCGTGGTGATCGGAACACCAACGGACACCCATTACGACCTGATCCACGCCGCCGCCCGCGCGGGCAAGGCGATCTTTTGTGAAAAACCCGTCGACATGTCCGCCGACCGCATCCGCGATTGTATCAAGGCAGTCGATGCGGCAGGCGTTTCCTTCATGACCGCATTCAACCGTCGCTTTGACCCCAACTTCGCCAACATACGATGCCGTATAGAACAGGGAGAGATCGGGGACGTCGAGATCGTGACAATCATGTCGCGCGATCCGTCGCCGCCCCCCGTCAGCTATATTGAAAGTTCGGGTGGGCTGTTTCGGGACATGATGATCCATGACCTTGACATGGCGCGGTTTATTCTGGGCGAGGAACCGGTCAGCGTCTATGCCGTCGGTGCCGCCCTTGTTGATCCGGCCATTGGACGCGCGGGCGATGTTGATACCGCTGCTGTCACGCTGACCACGGCGTCCGGCAAAATCTGCCAGATTTCCAACTCCCGCCGGGCGACCTATGGCTATGACCAACGGCTGGAAGTGCACGGGTCCGCTGGAATGCTCCGCGCGGAGAATATACTGGAAACCACGGTTGAAGCCGCAAACGCTTCCGGGTTTCGCAAGGCACCCGCGCAGCATTTCTTCCTTGAGCGCTATGAAGCGGCGTATCGCAACGAAATGGTCCACTTTGTCGAAGCCGTTGCGTGCGGGGGTCTGGTTGCCCCGGACATCATGGACGGGCTACGCGCCCAGGTGCTTGCGGATGCAGCATCTATATCTCTTTCCACGGGGCAGCCAATCAGGATCGACTGACCCTTCCGTGTCACCAATACGCGCGTTGGCAAGCAGATCGCGTCGGCCAACGCGGACATCGGTTATGGTGCCGTTGTTCGGGGTCTGCGCGCTCTAAATGGCTACAGGAGTGGTCCGATGCCGTTCAGTTTTTCAGCACTGCCATATTGTCCGCCTCCCAGCCGACCCAGACCGGATCGCTGCCGAGCGACTGGCCGGTCTCGGCATCAACATAGGCCTTGAGCACCGCATCGCCGTTCTCGCCCACAGCGATCTCCATCGTCATGCGAGATCCGAGGAAGGTTCTGCCCACCACGCGCCCCAGCACCGCATTACCGGTCTGCGGGCGCTCGGTGTGGAAGTCGAGCTTCTCTAACCGCACTGAAGCGGTGATTGGCTGACCCGCGTCCGGCAATCTGTCAGGCGCCTTGCCCATAAGGGTTGTTCCCTCCCAGTCCATCACCACCTTGTCGCCTTCGGTGCCTCGCATCCGGCCTGACAGAAGGTTGGTCTCGCCGATGAACTCGGCCACGAACCGGCTGGCGGGCCGGAAATACAGCTCTTCCGGTGTGCCGTCCTGTTCCACCCGACCCTGGTTCATCACCACGATCCGGTCGGACATGGTCAATGCTTCTTCCTGATCGTGGGTCACGAAGAAGAAGGTCTTGTTGGTGCGCCGCTGGATCGATTTCAGCTCCTGCTGGACCTGTCCGCGCAGCTTGGCATCCAACGCACCCAGCGGTTCGTCCAGCAACAGCAGTGCCGGATCGGGCGCCAGCGCGCGGGCCAGTGCCACCCGCTGACGCTGACCGCCGGACAGTTGCACCGGATAGCGGCCGCCAAAGGCGTCAAGTTCCAGAAACGACATGATCTCGTCCGAGCGGCGCTTGATGTCCGCCTTGCCCATCCCTTTCAGCTCCAGCCCGAAGGAAATATTCTGCGCCACGGTCATATGTGGAAACAGCGCGTAATCCTGAAATACCATGTTCACATGGCGCTTCTCGGGCGGCTGGTCGGTCACGTCCTCGCCGTCAAGGATCACCCGGCCGGTGGTCGGACGTTCGAACCCGCCAAGGATGCGCAGCGTGGTGGACTTGCCGCAACCCGACGGGCCAAGAAAGGTCACGAACTCGCCCTGTGCGATGTCCAGTGTCAGGTTGTCCAGCGCGACGGTCTTGCCGAAATGCTTGGACAGTCCCTCGATGCGGACAAGTGGCGTCTGATCGGTCATGGTTCAGCTTTCCTTGTTCATGCGGCGGGTGAAACGCTCGGCCCAAATGCCGACGGCGGCGGTCAGGATCAGCGCGACAGTTGCGATGGCGTTAATCTCCGGGCTCATGCCGGACCGAAGTTTGGCAAAGATCAGCACCGGCAGCGTCGGTTCATACCCGCCCAGGAAGAACGATCGGACGAAATCGTCAAACGACAACAGCAGGCAGAAGATCGACGCGCCGAGAATGGCGGGCACCAGATAGGGCAAAGTGATCCGGATGAACGTGACCAGCGGGTCGGCACCAAGGTCGCGGGCGGCCTCGATCTGGCTTTTCGGCAGGGTCGACAGGCGTGCCATCACCACCAGCACCACGAAGGGCACGTTGTGCACCGCGTGCGCCCAGACGATCGCGCCCATGCCGGGCTCGATCCCCAGATAGCGGGCATAGATGCGAAACGCGATGGCCGAAATGATCCCCGGCACCAGCGCAGGCAGCACCGTCATTCCGAAAATCGCAGTGCGGCCAAGGAATTTTCGCCCCTCCAGCAACACGGCGATCCACGTGCCGACCATCACTGAAATCAGCGTCGACAGAACCGCGATGGCGATGGAATACCCAAAGGTCGACAAGACCTCGGCATCGGCAAAGACTCCCGTGTACCAATCCAATGTCCATGACCGGATCGGAAAGCCAATGAACTTCGAATCCTTGAACCCCATCATGATCATGAGGAACAGCGGCACGAAGACGTAAAGGACAAAGGCCCAATAGATGCAGCTCAGGAAGATCCGGTTGCCCCGGAACAGCTCTGGACGATCGTTCATTCCTGCTCTCCTTTACGCAGCGAATTCATCACTTTCTGGAACGTCGCCGTAATGACAAGCGCCGCCATGAACATGATCGTGGCAAAAGCGGCTCCGGTGGGCCATTCGTCACCGGCCACACGGAAAAAGCCCGCGATGGTCTCGGCAAACACCGTGGTCGATGGCCCGCCCAGCAGAACCGGAGTCGCGTAGAGCCCGGTCGAGATCAAAAAGACCAGCGTGCAGCCTGACGAGATACCTTCGATGGTCAGCGGAAGCGACACCCGGCGGAACCGTGTCCATGCCCCTGCGCCCAGATCGGCTGCGGCCTCGTTCATGCTTTGCGGCAATTTCTCAAGCGCCGAATACAGCGGCAACAGCATGTAAAGCGCAGTCAGATAGACAATGCCGACCCCCATCGAAAAGCTCGTGTACATGAAGGGTATGGGTCGGTCGATCAGACCCATCCATTTCAAAACAAGGTTCACAGCGCCCGTGTTGCCCAACAGGATCATGATGGCATAGGTGCGCACAATCTCACCCACCCAGAACGGGATCAGCAGAAGCAGCAGAAACAACATCTGGTTCTTGCGGCTGACATGGCGGGCAAGGAAATAGGCCACCGGATATGTGATGATCAGCGTGCAGAAGGTGAACACCCCGGCAAAGGCCAGTGTCCGAAAGAACGGCATCCAGAAGATACTATCCCCGAAAAAGCGGGCATAATTGTCCAGGGTGAAATTCTGTTCGACCCCCGGTGCGACCGGATAGGCATCGGTCAGCGACACCCGAACCATCTGCAACATCGGCCCGAGGTGTTGGGTCAGCACCCACAGGACCGGAAAGGCGGCAAGGATCAGGAACTGGCGGCGCGGCGAGGCCGTCGCCAGACGCATCAACGTGTGATACGGGCCCCATCCGACCAGGCGGCCCCAGAATGTGCGGTCGGAAGCGTCATGTGCCTCGGCGCGCTTGCCCCGCTGCGAGGATGCGTCATAGGTCATTCAATGGTCTTTCGGAAGGTCAGGGCCCCTGCCCCGCACCGGGCGGGACAGGAACAGGTTTCCTAACATGGTATCAGGCGGCCTTGATCGCCTCGACCGCCGGGTCAACAAGCCCGTATTTCATCTCGTTCGCTTCGGCACGGAAGAATTGCAGGTTCGCCAACTGCTCTTCCGGGAACGAGGTCGACTTCTTCTCGAGATCGCTCAGATATTGCGAGGCATCCTTGTATGTCGAAATGAAGCCCGATGCCTTGGTCATCGCCGCACCGATCTCGGGCGAGGCAAGGATCGCGTCAAGGAAGGTATAGGCGTTGTCCGCATTGGGCGCGTTGTTGGCGATATTATAGGTATAGACAAAGCCATATGACCCTTCGCGCGGGATCGTCATCGCCAGCGGGAAGCCATCATTGATCAACGCTGCTGCCGGGCCGTTCCACGAATGACCCAACGCAATGTCCTGGTTGACCATCATCTGCTGGAACTCGGCCCCGCCGTCGTAATATTTGCGCACCAAAGGCTTCTTCTCGATCAGGAACTGCTTGGCCTCCTCGACGATCTGTGCGGCCTTCTCGGGGTCATCCATATATTCGACCATATTGCCGTCATACCCCTTCATCAGCATCACGATCGACATCATGTCCTGAATGATATAGGCCGTCTGACCGCTGTATTTCTCGCTGAACAAAGTGTCCCAAGTCAGCGCTTCTTCCTCGCTCACCAACTCGGTGTTGTAGGACAGGACTTCCATTCCAGACAGGATCGGCGCACCCCATTTGTTGCCGTTGATCGTCGACCAATCGCTTTCCGAGAAGGTCGGGTTGATCTTGCCCCAGTTGGTCAGCCGGTCAGTGTCAAGCGGCGCCAGAAGGTCGCTGTCGATGAATTGCAGGAACCGGTGGCCGGCGACAGTCATGATGTCGACCGTCGGGTTCGGCTGTTCGGCGGCCAGCAGGTTGAACTGTTTGCCCTGATCATCCACCAGACGCACATTCACCTTGATACCGGTTTCGGCCTCGAACTGCTCCTTGAACGCTTCGGGCACGAAATCGTTATAGGTCCAGATGTTCACCTCGCCACCCGACTGGGCCGCAGCGCGACGCAGATAGAAGGGCGATGCCAGCGCAGCTCCCGTGGTGGCGGCGGTGCCAAGAAAACGGCGGCGGCTATAAAGCAGTTTTGACATATCAGGTCTCCTTGTTGGTTCAGTGGTCTTCTTCTTGGTTATTATCTTGTCGTCGTTCAGGCGCTGGCGGGGTGGCGCAACAACCCTGTCTTTGCGGCCTGTTTCAGATCATCAAGGTCATAGCGGCGAAGGTCCAGCGCTTTCAGGATCTCGTTCTCTCCTTCGAAATCCCGACCATACATGGCCGAAAAAATCCGGATGCCAGCCTCGTGCAGCGGTGCGGGGTGGCCGGTCAGCCGCCCCAGCTCTGCCGTCAACACCAGACCGTAAGGAACATCTTCGGTCACATAACGGCTGTCGGCAGTGGCCGGACCGACACCGCCATTGCCCTGTTCATGCATCTGCTGGTTCATCTCGGAAATCGAGGCGACGGGCACATGAAACGACAGGTGGAAATGCTCAAAAATCGTCTTGACCTCCAGCCCCAGCGCCTGCGCGATCTCCAGCCGTTCACGGTCCAGCTCTTCCAGCAAACGACCCACTTTGGGGGTGACGTTCTGACCTTGCGACCATGTCTCGCCCTGCTCCATCCGGGTGATGTTGCCCAAGGCGATCCCCATATGGTTTTGCGGGTTCAGGTTTGACAGTGAAATGGCCAAAAGCCCGTCGCGCGGTTGGAACCGGTCGCCGAACAGGGTCTGGCACAGGCTCAATGCCTCTTCGGATCGGTCATCCGGCACAGTGCACAGATCAACCCGGCTGCGCACCGTGTTCACCTTCACCTCGGTGCCAGATTGCCGCCGCCCGGTGCAGATTGTTGTGCCCCAGGCGGTGATCGGAATGCGCACACCGCGCGCGGCCAGCACCTGTGTCAGATACACCGCCCCAAGCGAGGCGTGGGAGGACATGATCACCTGATGCCGTGGCTCAATATGCGGGGCCAAAGCGTCCAATACGGTCTTGTGCCCATAACCGGGCAGCGCGATAATCAACACGTCATTGTCGCGCGCCAGCATCGCGGCACTATCGGCAATGCGGGGCGTCAACGTTGTCTCGACAGCACCAGTGGCAGTCAAGATTGCCCCGTCAGCAAGCTCTGCCGTGCCCTTGCCCGAAGGCGACCACAGCATCGGATCGTGGCCAGCCTTATGCAACAGCGCCGCCGTCCCGAACGCAATCGAGCCTGCGCCCGCCAATCCAACCGATTTGCCCACGTCTCCTCCCATCGTATTTGCCAAACCTTTCATCGCGACGCTGATCTTCGCCCTACGCTGCGTCTTCCGGCACCCGCACCGGATCGCCCAGAACATGCATCAGCCGGTTGGCCCAGCCAAACAGCGCGGCGGACAGGGTCAGATCCAGCATCTCGGTCTCGTCCAACCCGGCAGCCTTCAGCGCGTCCATATGCTCCGGCCCCGCATTTGACGGTGCTTCGGACAGCGCCACCGCAAAATCAAAGATCGCCCGGTCGCGTGGTCCTAGGTCTGCCTTCGCGCCGTCGCGGAACAGTCTGTCCGTCGCCTCGGTCGATTTCTCTAGCTGCGCATGGCGCGCGGCATGGACAGCGGCGCAATAGATGCAATGGTTGACCATCGAGGCTCCCAGCGCGCCCAGTTCCCGCTCTGCCCGGCTCATCCCGCCCCTGTCATACATAATGGCATTAAACAGCGGCGAACGCACCTTCAGGCTTTCGACGTCATGCGCAAGGGTCAGAACATATTCCGACACCTTGGTATTCGACGGCGTGACCTGCATCGCATCCAACTGCGCGTCGGTCGCTTCAGACAGGTTCACCGGGGTCACGCGCGGCTGCCAATGCGGCACATTGCGGGTGAATTTCGTGACCACCGTGCTCATGCGAACATCCCCTTCATCAGACGCAGCCCGGCAATCAGCCGAATCTGATAGGCCAGAAATGCGTTCAGTTCCGCCAACCGAACGATGTCGGCATCCGCCACACCTGTCGCTTGCAGACCCGAGATGTCAGTCGCCACGACATTGCGCGTATCCACCGCCACCTTGTCCATGAAATCCACGACCTCAGCCAAGCCGTGTGCAGCGCCGTCATTGGCCGGATCGGCCAGATCGGCAAACGCGCCGGCTCCTTCGGCATAGCACGCGGCAAGGTCGGTTTCTGCATTCAGCGCCACAATCCGCGCCGCCAGAGCCGCCCGCAATTCATGCGACCACGGGCCTTTGTCCTTGGGGCGCAGTACCGCTTCTTCCGCGGCCTGCGTCATCTCGAAGATATTCGCGCGGCCCTCGACGGCAGCCCCCACTGCGGCATCCGTCATGACACCTGCAAATCTCAAAGCGGTCGTCTCCAACGCCATCAGGCCACTTTTCCTTTCTTGTCGTCCGTCACCAGTTCGGAGGGCACCCATTCGCTGCCATCCAGTTCCGGCTTGTCGTAATCCAGCATCGCCTGCCAATGCGCGTCTATATCCTCGGCATACAGTCTCGCCGCGATCTCGCGCACCATCCAATTGGCACCTTCCGAGATCCCGGGAATATCGCCCGACACCTTGCCCAGGCTGGCCGAGGCGCCGTAGTTGAAGCAATAGACATTGGACAGCCACGGCGCGGTGCCCGGCACCTTTTCGCGGAAGGTGAAATCGTCATTCAAATAGGGGAACCGTCCCAAATCGCGTGAGTGCTCGTCCGCTGGTGGTGCGTAAACATCCTGCCACAGCAGAATATCGCTGGCCGCATCGCCGAACTCGGTTCGTGACAGCGGGTCGATCGTGAAGCCGGTGCCAAGGATAACGAAATCCGCCTCATAAGCCGTGCCATCGGCGAAACCCACTTTGACCGCGCCGTTCTTTTCGACCGTCGTTTGCACCGCTTTGCCGAAATGGAAATAGGCATTCGGATGACGGCTGACCCGGTTGGTGGACCCGTGCGGCGGTGGCGTTTGAGTGGCAAAGGAATACTGCATGAAGCGCCAGCGCCATTCATCGGGCAGGCGGGCATATCCGGCGGTGAACCCGAACGAGCCGATCCCCATCATCTTGTTGATCGTCGGCATTTCAGCGCGGCGGATCAGGTGGCGCACTTCGGCCGCGCCATGTTCCAGCGCCTCGGCGGCATTGTCCACGGCGGACGCCCCCACGCCCACCACCGCCACGCGCTTGCCTTTCAGCGTGGCAAAGTCGATCTCGTCGGCACTATGCGCCCAATACTTGCGGTCCAGACCCTGCACGAAGCCCGGAATGTTCGGCTGCCCCGTGCCATCGCGCCCGGTGGCAAAAACCAGTTTGCGGCACAGGATTGATTCTTCCCTGGCCCCCGAAAGATGCAGCCGCAACAAATCCCCCTCAGGTTCGACCAGATCGACGGCCAAGTTGTTCTCGGTCGGGATGTCCAACACCTGACGATACCATTGCAGGTATTCCATCCACATCGGGCGTGGGATTTTGTCCAACGCGTCCCATCCCTCCGTGCCAAACTGCGCGCGAAACCACGCCTGAAAACTCAGCGCGCCATGGCCGAAGGCCGGGCCGGTCAGTTCCTTGGGCGAGCGTAACGTCTCCATCCGCGCATAGGTCAGCCACGGGCCTTCCAGCCCCTCGGGGCTGCGGTCCAGCACCCGCATGTTGTGAATGCCGCCGGTTTTCAACGCCAACCACGCCACCATGCCGCACATGCCACCACCGATGATCACTACATCGCTGACCCCGTCACGCACCGGCACCCAATCCTTGCCCGGCCAGCACAGGAACTTCAGATCCTCGCGCAGCCGCGCCTCCAATGCAGGCAGCCCTTGGCCGTCTATCGGGGAATCTGTGTCATGTGTCATGTTGGTTGTCCTTCAAGTGTCGTGGTCCGTCACGTCGTGATCAATCCGCACGGATGCGGACCGGCCAGTGTTTTGTTATGAAGCAAGCGTATCCTTGGGCAAGGCTTGGGCTTTGAAACGGGCGGTACTGGTATCGACGTTATACTGTGCCGCATAATCCTGGGCGATCCGCGCCAGATCGTCCACCGCATCAATGATTAAATCTGCCTTCTCGTCCGTCATCAGGGCAGAAAGGTTCAGCCGCACCCAGCCGGGTTTGGCGGTTTCCTGGCCCAGTTCCAACGCCGCCATAGTGGCATCCGAATCGGACTTGCCCAGACCCAGCAAACGGTGGCCATAAGGCCCGGCGCAGGCGCAACCGCCACGCGCCTGAACGCCTGTCAGATCGCTGAGCAACCGGGTGAAAAACTGGTGGTGGACCTGCGCGCCCTGCCCGTCCCGTATCCGGAACGAAAAAATTGGCAGCGCATCGGCTTCGGGTGTGCCCAGTATCTGGATACGATCATTGGCCGCCCAGACCTTCAAGGCACGCGCCCTGAGCGCCGCTTGCCGTTTATCCAACCAATCCTGCCCCAACGCTTCTTTCACCAGCATCGCCAATGCGGCGCGAATGTCGCCGGTCACATTGGGCGTGCCGCCCTCTTCGCGCGCGGCAAGGTTTTCGGAATACACATGCCCCCAAGGCGACACGAAACTGACCGTGCCGCCGCCAGGAAGGGTCGGCGTGGCACGGCGGGCAATTTCGTCACGGATCACCGCAACACCGCTGGATCCAGGACCGCCGGGAAACTTATGCACGGAAAAGACGATGGCATCTTTCTGGGCATCGCTGCCCTGTCTCATGTCCATCTCGCAGTAAGGGCCGGCGCAGCCGTAATCCCAAACCGCCAGCGCCCCATGGGCACGCAACATCCGTGTAACCGCATCCGCGTCGGTCAGAATGCCGGTGACGTTTGACGCCGCCGAAAAGGTGCCGACGATGCGCGCAGCCCCTTTGGCCGCCCACAAGGCGCGGGCCAGATCATTCATGTCCACACCGCCACCTTGCGCTTCGGCAATTTCAACCACCTCGGCCCCGGTCTCGCGCCACGGCAGGATGTTGGAATGATGCTCATACGGGCCGGTCAGAACCACCACCCGCTGCCCGTCCCTCACCATTTTGGTCAGATCCAGCAGACCGACGATCCGGTTGATCCCGGCGGTCGAACCTGCGCCGGTAAACACCACGCTCATCCCCTGCCCCGCGCCGGTCAGGCGGGCAATCTCGGTCCGCGCAGCCTCGCGCAGTTTGGTCATGTATTCACCACAGAACGACGCCTGTGTGTGGGTGTTGGCATAATAGGGCAGCACTCGGTCACGGATGAAATCCTCGACTTGTGCCAGCGCCCGGCCCGAAGCCACGTAATCGGCATAAATTAGCGGCTTTGGACCGAACGGCCCGTCTATCTGCACATCCTCACCGATCAGCCCCTTGCGGATCTGGTCGTGAATATCGGAACCTGTCAGCGTAGCCTTGAAATCGTCGAGAGCCGTCATGTTATCTCCTGATTTGATGCAAGCATTATGACGCAATATCAACAAATTTATTCACAGTTTTTAGCCGTTGTATTTCATTTTTTGGGTCATATAATCGGTATATGGCAGATAAATTCGATCAATTTGATTACCGCATCCTGGAAGAACTTCAGCGTGACTCGGCACAGTCCCAACGGGCGCTTGCCGACAAGGTTGGCCTGTCGCAAAACGCGTGCTGGCGACGGCTCAAGACGTTGGAGGCGAAGGGGGCTATCCGCAACCGAACCGTGGTCATCAACCGCGAGAAACTGGGCGGTGGCTTCGTCGTGTTTTCGCTGATCAAAACGCGGCATCATTCGTCGGATTGGCTGCGCCAGTTCCGCAATCATGTCTCGGCAATCCCCGAGGTGATCGACTTCTTCCGCATCGGCGGTGAATATGATTATCTTCTAAAGATTGTTGTCAACAACATGGCCGGGTATGACGAAGTCTATAAGCGCCTGATCGGCAATATCGAGCTTGAGACCGTCACGTCCTATTTCGCGATGGAGGCGATCGAGGAGCAGCGCCCCATCCCGCTCAGATAGCCTCCGGCCCTACCGCCAGTTCAACACCACCTTACCCGACAAGCCGGATTTCATCGCAGCGAACCCCTCTTTGAACTCGTCCACCTTCATCCGGTGGGTGATCACGCGGCTCACATCCAGCCCGTTTTGTAACATGGCGATCATCTTATACCAGGTCTCAAACATCTCGCGCCCATAGACGCCCTTGATGGTGATCGCCTTGAATACGATGCGCGACCAGTCAACCGGAGACTTGCCGGGCGGAATGCCCAGAAGCGCGATCTTGCCGCCCATGATCAGACCTTCTACCATCTGATCCAGCGCCTGCTGACTGCCCGACATTTCCAAGCCGACATCAAAACCCTGCTTCATCCCCAACTCGCGGATCACATCGCGCAGGTCTTCTGTTGTCACATCGACCGTTCGGATGTTGTGGCAGACATGTTCGGCCAGCTTCAGGCGATCCGGATTGATATCGGTGATCACCACATGCCGCGCCCCGGCATGACGCGCGACTGCTGCGGCCATGATGCCAATCGGCCCGGCACCGGTGATCAACACATCCTCGCCCAGCAGATCGAAACTCAGCGCCGTGTGCACCGCGTTTCCCAACGGATCAAGGATCGCACCAATCTCGTCCGGAATATCATCCGGCAACGGCACCACATTGAACGCGGGCAGGCGCAGATATTCCGCAAACGCCCCCTGCACATTGACTCCGATGCCCCGCGTTCCGGGGTCCAGATGGAACTTGCCCGACCGGCTCTGGCGGCTTTCCGTGCCGACCACATGGCCTTCGCCCGAACACCTTTGACCGATCTCAAGCCCGGTGACATTGCGGCCAAGCTCGACGATCTCGCCGGCAAATTCGTGACCCGTGATCATCGGCACCGGCACCGTGGCCTGCGCCCAGTCGTCCCAGTTCCAGATGTGAATATCGGTGCCGCAGATACCCGTGGCATTGATGCGGAT
Organism: Aliiroseovarius sp. B-4; assembly: GCF_056857795.1. NCBI lineage: Bacteria > Pseudomonadati > Pseudomonadota > Alphaproteobacteria > Rhodobacterales > Paracoccaceae > Aliiroseovarius > Aliiroseovarius sp. B-4. The sequence goes on along the minus strand of NZ_JBSXNV010000032.1, from coordinate 20,082 downwards.
CAGCACATCATCCGGCCCGATCTCGGGCACCGGAGCGCGCACCATCCACAACCCTTCTTCGGGCTTGGATTTTTCCAGGGCTTTCATCGTGTTCGGCAGGCTCATTCGATCACTCCCAGGTTGCGACCCACTTTGCCAAACGCGGCCAGCGCGCGGTCAAGCTGTTCGGTGGTCAATGCTGCGCTCATCTGGGTGCGGATGCGGGCCTTGCCATGCGGCACCACCGGGAAGAAAAAACCCGAGACATAGACACCTTCGTCAAACAACCCGGCGGCCATCTTCTGCGCCAGCGGGGCCTCGCCCAGCATCACCGGAATGATCGGATGTTCGCCCTCCAGCAGGTTGAAACCCAGCTTGCTCAGCCCGTCCCGCCAATAGCGCGCGTTCGCGTAAAGTCGCGCCCGCAGATCGGCACCCGCTTCGACCAGACGGATCGCCTCCAGACCTGCCGCGACAATCGACGGCGGCAAGGCGTTCGAGAATAGGTAAGGCCGCGCGCGTTGACGCAACAGGTCGATCACCGGTTGCGGTCCGGCGATGTAACCGCCAAGCGCCCCGCCCAGTGCCTTGCCCAATGTGCCGGTCAGAATATCAACATCGATTCCGAAATGATCCGGCGTCCCTGCGCCCTTCGGTCCCATGAAACCGGTGGCGTGGCAGTCATCCACCATCACAACCGCGTCATATTCCTTTGCCAACCGGGTGATCTCCGGCAGGTTGGCCAGATAGCCATCCATCGAGAACACGCCGTCGGTGGCGATCATCACATGGCGCGCACCGCCTTCGCGCGCCTCTTTCAGCTTCGCCTCAAGATCGCCCATGTCGTTGTTGGCATAGCGAAAGCGTCGCGCCTTGCACAGCCGGATCCCGTCAATGATCGAGGCATGGTTCAGCGCATCCGAGACAATCGCGTCCTCCGGCCCCAGCAGCGGTTCAAACAACCCGCCGTTTGCGTCGAAACAGGCCGCGAACAGAATCGAGTCGTCCTTGCCCAAAAACGCCGCCAGCTTCTGTTCCAGCTCGCGGTGCAGGTCCTGCGTGCCACAAATGAACCGGACCGAGGCCATGCCAAAGCCCTTGTCCTCCATCACATCCCGCGCAGCCCGGATCAGGTCCGGGTGGTCGGCCAGCCCCAGATAGTTGTTGGCGCACAGGTTGATCACCTCGCGATTCCCCACAGTGATCTCGGCCCCCTGCGGCGAGGTGATCAGGCGCTCGCGTTTCATCAAGCCATCAGCCTCGATCCCGGCAAGCGTGGTTTTCAGATCTGCGATGAAACGGTCGGACATGAGACGACTCCTGTGATTTGCCTGATCTGGATACGATAGCGGATATTATTCCGCAATATAGGACTACTCGTTGTGATTACGCTCTGCGACTGGCTGCATACCCTTGACGACAAGAAACGCCCGTGCCTGCCCCTCTGCCTTTAGCCGATGCGGCACATCGGCCGCATATCGCGCAGTTTCACCCGTGTTCAACCGATCGGACGCATGCCCGCTGGTCACAGTCAGAACCCCTTCAATCACCGTCAGGTTCTCTTTCGTGCCGCAAGCATGTGGGGCAGAGTCGAGCATACCCCCATCGGCAAAGCGCAGCTCATACACCTCGTGGCGGCCCGCATCTTCGGGCGGGGACAGGATGCGGATCGTGCAGCCGTCACCATGGTTCTCGATGGTCGGCACTTCTTCGGCGCGCAGCAGCTCGATCCGGCTGCCCGCCTGGTCTTCCAACAGCCCCGCGAAATCCACCTGCAAGGCGCGGGTCAGGTTCCAGAGCGTCGACACCGTGGGCGAGCTTTCGCCCCGTTCGATCTGGCTGACCATGCTGCGCGACACGCCCGACAGCTTGGCCACCGCGTCCAGCGACAACCCCTGCGCTTGCCGCGCCTGCTTCAGGCGGGCGGAAAGACGAGAGAGGATCGAGTCTGGTTTTTCCATGTTCGGAGGGTAAGGCTGACTCGGATGGCCTTCCAGTGAAAAATTTGGTCATCAGACCGGTGCGCGGGCGTTCGTCACACATCCACCCTGGTTGCAATCGATCTGAATGCAAATGGGTTTTGTGATTTTGCATTTGACAGCGACGGCCCGCCAAACGGTCGAACGCCCGGGCAACCAACCGCGACGCGTGTTGGAAGGAAGGCCGCGCCCGAGGTTGCATTGATTCAGAAAAGACTGGTGTGCGGTATCAACTGACGTTCCCGGAGTGCTTTTCAATGTCAGTTTTCAGCTTTCTTGCTTCAAAACAGTAAACGGCACACTGTTTGGCGATGGACCCTCATAGCTGTGACAAGACACGCTGTGCCGCACGTCGGGAAAGTTAAGCGTCATGGACTATGCAGGAAGAACATCCACTCACGATGCGCACGGAAACCTGTTGGCAGCCATTAAGGTGAGGCTTGAGACACAGGGCATCAAGGAAGTGCGCTCTCTCTGCCGTTTGAAGCAGAACGGTTCGATGGCGCGTTCATGGTACATGTTGGGATGAACATCCAGGACAAGCAGACCCTGATGCGGGCGTGCGCGTGTTCTCAAACCCGGAGCGAAATTGGGCATCTCTGACATCATGAAGACCAATGATGAAAAGCTGATTTACCCCGTCCCTTGGGCAACCACGCCTGAGAAAAGCTGGTTGGCTGACCCAGAACACTACCCGAGCGCCGTTTGAAGGCAATGGATTTACCCTAGCAAAAGAAAACAATAGCCGTGAGTTTGCCATGGAGTTTTTCGGAAAAATGACGGCAGCAAGCGAAGCCGCAAATGGCCTTCCGCCTTTGGGCTTGCACGTTCTCATGCAGTAATCGAGCGTATAAAGGTCCCGAACATGGTTGCGAAGTTCGCTGCAAATCGAATTTCGCACATCAAGATGATTGCGGTAAAAGGCGAATGAATTCGACAGTCCTGGCGCGCTATTTGCTGGTGATTGACGTGATCGTTTTGAAGAACGGCGCAATTGCCGACATTCGCCGCACCTATGGCAGTCGAAATGGGCGGGCCGCCCCCGGCGTTGGTCGCGGCGGTGACAGCGGCCCAGATATTCAGACGTATTCGACCGTTGTCATCATCCCGGCCGCCATGTGGTACATATTGTGGCAATGCAGCGGCCATTCACCAGGGTTGTTGGCATCAAAAGCGATCGTGACGCTTTCCATCGCCGGGACCAGCACGGTGTCGCGCATCGCCCCGGACAATCTGGCGCGCCCCAGGCCGACAACCTGAAAATGATGGCCGTGCAAATGCATGGGGTGTGACATCATCGTCTGGTTACGCATTGTGATTTCAACCCGCTGACCGGCGACAACCTCGACCGGATCGCGATCCGCGAATGACTTGCCGGAAATGCCCCAAGTGTAACTGCTCATGTCGCCGGTCAGATCAATGGTCAAGGCGGCGTCCGCGGATTTTGGCTTCAGGCCGTCTGTTGCAAGCAACTGGCGTTCAAGATCAAGCAGAACGGGCGGAGCGGTCACATCGGCTGTATCGGAAATGCGGTCGATCTTTGCGGACGCCGACGCCAGAACGATGCCGGTGCGATCCTTGCCGCCTTCAAGTTGGGCAAGGATCGGGTAAGCACCGCCATTCACGGGAATCGAGACGTCGATATCCAGCCGTTGCGCCATTGCGATTTCAAACCGGGTGCCCCCAATCGGTGAGATATCCATGCCGTCGACCGCCACAAGCCGCCCGGGCAAGTTGCCGGTGTCGATCCAGAAATTGCTGGACGAGCCAGCGTTGATGATCCTCAACCGGACCTGACTGTTCTTCTCGACCTGCACGATCTCGGGATCGGACAGATCGCGGTCGTTCGCGAGAAAGGCGTCGAACCCGACATCGTTCAGATCCATCGGCATCCCGGCCATGGTCATTCCGCTGCCATCCATCCCTTGCATGTTACCCATGTCCATATTGCTATGGTCCATCCCGGCCATGCTGCCATTCCCGCCGCGGACCATTCCCATATTCATCGCAGCTGCACCGGACCCGATCAAAGCCATTGGTTCCGCTTTCAGTCCTGCCAGAATTTCCTCGGGCGCGGTAAAGCTGAAATCATGCAGCAAGATAGTTACCGCTTGTCGGTCGGCCGACGCATCTTCTGCCGTCTCCACAATCAAGGGGGCGGCCAGAAGCTGTGCCTCCTGCAAGCCAAAATGCGAGTGCATCCAGTGGGTGCCGGGCCTTTTCAAATCGAAAAGGTAGTCGTGCATGCCGCCTGTCGCGATGGGCACCTGAGAAACGTTGCTTCCGTCAAAGGCGACCGGTGGCGTCAGACCGTGCCAGTGAATGACGGTCGGATCAGCAAGCGTATTCAAGACCCGCACATCAAAAGGTGCCCCGACAGGTAGAACCAGTCCGGTTTCCCCAGCGTCGTTCGTGATGCCATAGACAGTCGCGGCCCGCCCCCGAATGTCCAGCGTGCGGGTGCCGACGGTCAGAGTGTGTTGCGGGGTGCTCTGGGCAGAACTGCGCATCGGCAACGCCAATGTTCCACCAAGGGCGGCAGCCCCTTTCAGAAGCGTTCGTCGGGAAATATGCACCACTCGTTTTATCCTTGTCAGAAGATTTCTGTCGGCAAGATGACCAAGGCATGCGCCCAAGACGATCAGGGCCAGACCTCGCCTATAAATCCTTCCTTGTTTCGATTCGTCATCCGGCGCAACAACTGAGCTTGGCCACGTCCACCTCGAAGCTCTGAGCGGCAAGTTTCAGCCCCTCTACGGTGGTCAGATAGGGAAAGATCGTGCCGCCCAATGCCCGGGCCGTCATGCCGAACTTCAGCGCCATGACCAGTGTCTGGATAGTGTCCGATCCTTCGGGTGCAGTGATCTGGCCACCCAGCAACCTGTCAGTTTTCCTGTCCGCCACCAGCTTGATCAAACCACGCGTATCACGGGCGGCCAGTGCGCGCGGCACCTGGTCCAGCGGCACGATAGAGGTCTTGACCTCGAACCCGGCATCCCGCGCCTGTTGCTCGCTCAGACCGACCCCCGCAACCTGCGGGTCACAGAACACGACCCAGGGCATGACGGAGTTGTCATATCGCCTGTCCTCGTTCAGAACCGCGTTGCGCGCGGCCAGCTTGGCCCCATAAGCTGCCATGTAAACAAACTGGTCGCGGTCGGTCACGTCGCCCGCCGCATAGATGCCGGGCACTGTGGTTTGCATGTCGTCGCCGATGACAATGGACCCGCGTGCGTCGGTCTCCACGCCGATCTCTTCCAGACCCATACCGTCGGTATTGGCGCGCCTGCCAGCGGTCGAGACAAGACGATCCGCTGTCACCTCGACAGGTTCGCCGCTCTGCATGACCCGCAAGGTCACGCCCGCTGCATCACGGCGCACGCTCTGATAGCTTAGTCCTGACAGCAGGGTGATTCCCTCGCCCTCGAAGGCATCCGCCAATTCCGCAGACACTTCCGGTTCGGCACCGGACAGCAAATGTGACCGTGTCACCAGCGTGACCTTCACACCCATTCTGCTCATCATCTGCGCAAGTTCCGCGCCGATGTAGCCCGCCCCGATAAAAATCAGGCTTTCCGGAAGGGTTTCAAGCTCCAGCAGGCTGGTGCTGTCGAGCACGCCGATATCCTCGATCCCGTCAATCGTCGGCAGAACCGGATGACCTCCGGTCGCGATGATCAGTTTCGGTGCGGTTAGAATGCGACCGCCGACGATAGCGCCACCCTCGGTCAACCGCGCCGGACCGGTGTCGATATAATCCACACCCGCGTGTTCCGGCAGTAAGTCGGCGTATTTCTTCTGGCGCAGACTCGCCACCAGATCTTCCTTGGACTGGATCAGCGTAGGCCAGTCATCGACTTGGGCGTGACCCGACAGGCCGGGAAACCGCTTGGCCGCATGTGCGCCATGGATCGCTTCCGCCGCGCGGATCATCGCCTTGGACGGCACGCATCCGACGTTCACGCAAGTGCCACCGATGGTGCCATGCCCGACCAGCGCGACCCGCTTTCCCGCGTCCGCCGCCGTGATCGACGCGGAAAAGCCCGCCGATCCGGCCCCGATGACGATCAGGTCGTAACCGTCGTGTCCGTCGGCATTCTTGTCGATATCTTTCATTTCAGCAAATCTCCTGCCGGTTTCGTTCGGTTGAGAAAAAAGGCGTATGCGCCGACAGCCAATACCGCGCCGACGGTGATGCGTAGGGCAAAGCGGAAGTCGATCCAGATGATGATCGCGGACAGCGCAGCGGCAATCAAAGTCGCCCAGAGTTTTGGGCTTGGTCCAAATTGCCCTGCCCGCAGCCAAAGCCCCTGCGCTACGACGGCGAGGCAGAAGAACAATAGCGGGAACAGTGCATAGTCCAGCCAGCCGGTGAGGGCAGACAGGCCGACACCTGCGACGACAATGACCAGAAGAGGGGTGAAGCAGCACACGGCGGCAAAAATCGTGCCGCCCAGCCCCCATTTCAGCAAACGGTCGGGGTTTTTATCTGTTTGTGTCAAAAGGCGTTCTTTCGTTCTGTGCGATTTCGGCGTGAGAAGTTGCAGCCCGGCACTTTGTCACGACGCAGGGTCGGGCAGCAGTTCGGCGGGATAGCCATTCGCCGTCACGGCCTCGATGATGCTTTCAACAGTGGCTTCGGTATCATCGAAGGTGACGCTGTAGACGCCACGATCATCCTCGGGGCCTTCCACGAAATCGTTGATCTGGACCGATGGAACACTACGCAAGGAACTGGCGACAATGAAAGAGCATGAAGGACAGGTCAGCTCGCTGACGGCGATCTCGACTGTGCGCTCCTCTGCGAGGGCTGTCGAACCAAACGCGGCCACGACCAGTGCCGTTGATAGAATGATGCGTTTCATGATTTTGATCCTTGCTCAGAATGTCAGGATGAAGGGCGTGAGGTAGGGAAAGATCATCGCCACAAAGACGAGTGCAGCCGCAACCCAAAGGGTTGCACGCATGGCTTTGCGGGTGATCGGGCGGGCGCAGGTTCCGTCCGCGCAGGCTCCTGTGGTCACAGGCTTATAGGCCTTGTAAAACCCATATCCAAGGAACGCGGAACTAAGCGCGAAAGTATACCACTTATAGGCATAAAGCGCACCAAGCTGCGCGATGAAAACACCGGTCACACCGAAGCTTACCAGCACCAGCGGCAGAATGCAGCACGAGGTCATCGCCAACGCGCCAAGAACACCGACGCCGGTCGCGCCCCACCCTGTCGCCGCATCATCGCCAATCTGGCGTGTCTGGTCGGGTGTCTGTGTCGTGACGCTCTGTCCCATAGTATCGCCCTTGTTCTGTTAACTCCTCCGTTGTAAGGTCTGTAGTTGATACAGGCTCAAGGGATATCTGCGAAGTATGGATAACAGAGGCGTGAAAGCCCTGCGGCGGGTCGATCTGGCGCGTGCCACGGGCTGTAATCTTGAAACCATCCGCTATTACGAGAGGGTCGGCATCATGCCAGACCCGCCCCGCACTGCAAACGGGTATCGCAGCTATGATGATGCCCATGTCAAACGGTTGAAATTTGTCATACGGTCCCGTGACCTCGGTTTTTCACTGGAAGAGATCCGGGGATTGCTTGGATTGGTCGATGACCAAAGTCAGACCTGCGGCGAAGTCCAGACCGTCGCCAAGGCGCACCTTGAAGATGTGAAGGCAAAAATTGCCGATCTCGTGCGAATTGAACGTGTCCTGTCTGAAACTGTCGCCCGATGCACGGGGGATGACGCCCCGGAATGTGCGGTTATCGATGCACTTCTGGACCCATAGGTTTCGGTGACAGCGGATATGACGTTCTGCCATGACATTCGCGGTAATGACCTCGTTGAACGTGGTTCGGGATTTGTCTAGAAATACCAGCGCAGCGCTGGCGCGGGCCTGTTGGACAGCATGGCAACCACGATTATCCGCAGGCCAATGGCTCTGACTGGAATGGTTTTGACAAAGCGATGGGCCGCCGATTTGGCGCAGGGGTCGATCCGCGCAGGCATCTCGGGTGCGAAGCGGACCAAGCCAGCGGACAGCACAGTCTGCGCCGCATTTCGGAACAACCGGAGCGAAGCCCTTTGTTGGTCGGGCCACGAAAAGAAAATGACGCAGCCGGGCTCTGAATGCGGCTGAACCAGCTTTTCGGGACCCGGGCCATGACCTTACCAGCGTCGAGGACATCGCCCGGTGGGTGGGATTGACCCTCCGCAACACATGTTGCACCGCAGCTCCAGCGGTTTACGTGATGTCGTTTGTGGCCACACCATGCCCTTGAACTTGCCCGCCCGGACGGTGCGGGAACCGTATCGCGGGCGTCACCGGTCTTGTTCCGCGCGTTCGACGTGGCGTAGCGCCACAAGCGTAGCAAGAGGACCGACGATTTCAAAAAAGACAGTGGCCGAAATGGTCAGCGTCATGATTGCCGCCGCCCAATCGGGAAACGATTCAGCAGCCACCAGCGCCATTCCGACGGCGACCCCTGCCTGCGGCAACAGCGCCGGCCCATAGATATGCAGCTGCGCGCGTGGCACGCCGCCAATACGGGCACCGATTGCACCACTTGCAAGCCGGGCGGCGATACGAAGACCGACATAGGCCAGGCTGATCCAGCCAAGCGCCCAAAGTGCACCCAATTCAAGCGACGCCCCGGCAAACAGGAAGAAAAGCAGCATGAAGGGCCATTCTATATATTCGATCTCGTGAAAGGCATGATCGTGATGGCGCGCGAAATTGGCGATCATCGCGCCGGCAGTCATCCCAGCCACAAGGAACGAGACTTCCAGCCAGATCGCAACGCCCGCCGTCAGAAGAACGACGCCAATCGCCTCGGTCTGAAGCGGTTCGCCCTGTTTCAGGCGTCCGGTCAGGAACGCGGAGGGGATGCCGACACCGATACCAAGCAAGATGCCGCCTCCGATGTCGCGACCAGCCCCCAACAGTGGCGCAGCCCAACTGCCGGACTGGTCTATGAGTGCAAGGCAAAGGCTGAACACCAGCAGCCCCCAGACATCGTCGATAGCGACGATGCCGCTGAGGGTTTCAGTAAACCCGTTGCGCAGGCCCGACTGGCGGATGACATCCGAAATTGCTGCCGGATCCGTCGCCGTGGCAATCGCGCCGAGCAGAAGCGCCAGGCCGGGGTCGAGGCCCAGCATCGTGAGGCCGCCCCAGACGATGACAGTCGTGCCGACCACGATACTAAGAGAAATCGAGGAAATGGCACGACCATGACGCGACAAGTTTTTGCGTGTCAATTCCCCGCCAAGCAGGAACGCAACCATCGTCAAGGCGACGACAGAAATCGGTTCGAACAACTCGGTGACAGAGGTGGGCAGCAAGTTCAGACCGGACGGACCGACAAGAAGACCGAGAAGCAAAAGCATCGTAACACGCGGCAACCGTGTGAGGTGGCCAACCTTATCTGCCAGCAAGCTGCCAAGAAAGATCAGGCCAAGCGTAATAAGAAATAGCGCCTGTTCCATCGCGTGCGGTTCCTGTGTCAAGCTGTGCCATTGGCCGGCACCGGGTCACTTTGAAACTCTCTCGTGCGGGCCGGGTTTCTTGGGTGCCTACTTATTCACGTCGATGATAGCAACCAGATCAGAAATATCCCAGAGGCGGTCAGTCAGGCCAGCGCAGCCAGCCAGGGCTCCGTTAGTTGAGGTCTCCACCCTGTCAGGCTGCGCTAATGTCACATCCCGGGGTGACGCTTCTGCTTTGCACAAACAGTGACATTTCTACTTGGTTGCAACTGTTCACATCGCCACCAAACGCGCCCTTTACGGCGTCCAGATAGGCTTTGTGGCTACGCGCAGTGCAGGATCGGATGGAAGGCGCATGTGCAGCTCGCGGTGCAGTCTTGCGGCTTTCTCTCTGTCGAATGTCGGGATCGTGCATTCCCTTAAGATCAAAGTCCAAGGAAACCACTGAACCTGTCAAAATTGGCGGGGCCCACACGCACTTTCTACGAATTCGAACACCAAATCCTCGAAATGCCCGGCGAACCCTTTGGATGGAATTGCTGGTCAGTCAGCATCCAGGTCGCCCAGACGAAAGAAAAGCGCCGTGTTGCCGGGCAAATCAAAACCGATGGATTGGGTCTGTCCACTCCACGCGATGTCTTCGCTGTCGCAAGAAATCGGCCCATGTCCTGAACCGCCAAACGGGGTGTCGTTGCTGTTCAGGGCAACCTGCCATAGCCCAGCGTTGGGAACGCCCAGACGGTAGCCTTCGCGGGGCGCAGGGGTCATGTTGCAAACCACGATAACCGGATCTTCCCCGTCTTCACCTTGGCGCACCCAAGCATAGACGGACAGATCCGACTGATCGACTTCCAGCCAGTAAAACCCTGACGGATCACTATCGGTGGCATAGAGCGTGGGCGTCTCTCGATAGAAAGTGTTCAGCGCCTTGACCCAGGCTTGCACACCGCAATGCCAGTCGTGATCCAGCAGATGCCAGTCAAGCGACCGCTCGTGGTTCCATTCTGCGCCTTGGGCGAACTCCTGTCCCATGAACAGAAGCTTCTTGCCCGGGTGTCCCCACATGAACCCATAATAGGCGCGCAAACCGGCGAACTTGTCAAAACCGTCGCCCGGCATCTTGCTCAGCATCGACCCCTTGCCGTGGACCACCTCGTCATGGCTGATCGGCAGGATGAAGTTTTCCGAGAACGCGTAGGTCAGGCCAAAGGTCATCTGGTGATGGTGATGTGAACGATGGATCGGGTCACGGCCCATGTAATCCAGCGTGTCGTTCATCCAACCCATGTTCCACTTGAACCCAAAACCAAGCCCGCCCTGATCGACAGGTTTGCTGACACCGGGGAAGGATGTGCTTTCTTCGGCAGCCATCAGCACCCCGGCATCCGCGTCATAAACCAATTGGTTCGTGCGTTGCAGGAAGGCGATCGCCTCAAGGTTCTCGCGCCCGCCATGTTGGTTGGGGATCCACTCGCCGTCTTTGCGCGAATAATCGCGGTAGAGCATGGAGGCAACGGCATCGACGCGCAAACCGTCGATGTGGAATTCCTTGATCCAATAGAGCGCGTTGGCGCAGAGGAAGTTTTGAACCTCGCGGCGGCCATAGTTGTAAATCAGAGTGTTCCAGTCCTGATGGAAACCTTCGCGCGGGTCGGCGTGTTCGTAGAGCGCGGTGCCGTCGAAATTGCCCAGACCATGCGCGTCCGTCGGGAAGTGACCCGGCACCCAGTCCAGCAGCACGCCAAGTCCCGCAACGTGAGCGGCGTTGACGAATGCGCGGAACTCATCGGGTGTGCCAAAACGGATTGTCGGGGCGAAAAGCCCGATGGGCTGGTATCCCCAAGAGCCATCGAAGGGAAATTCCGAGATCGGCATAAGCTCGATATGGGTGAAACCCATGTCGCGCACATAATCGACCAGTTCCGAGGCGAATTCGAGATAGCTGAGCGGGCGATCACCGTCTTCAACCTTGCGACGCCACGAACCAAGATGCACCTCGTAAATCGACACCGGTTTGTCGTGGCGATTGCGGTCAGCGCGCGTGGTCATCCATTCTTCGTCGCTCCATGCGTAACCATTAAGGTCCCGCACGACCGAGGCTGTTGCCGGCGGATGTTCTGCACCAAACCCAACAGGGTCCGCTTTCAGCGGCTGAATGGTCCCTGCCCCGTCGCGAATTTCATATTTATAGACCGTGCCTTCACCCAGATCCGGAACAAAGATTTCCCAAATGCCGGTCGATCCGCGCGCGCGCATCACGTGCCGCCGACCATCCCATTGGTTGAACTCGCCAACGACAGAAACGCGGCTCGCGGCAGGTGCCCAGACTGCAAAATGCACACCAGCGGTTCCTTGATGGGTCATCGGATGCGCACCCATACGGTCCCAAAGCTGCAAATGCGCACCTTCCGCGATCAGGTATTCGTCCAGCTCGCCCAGAACGGGGCCAAAACGATAGGCGTCGTCTTGTTCCCACTCGGCTTCCCCACTGCGGGCGCGCAAACGATAGCTACCGGTCGCAACGTCTTTACGGACAAAACCGGAAAACAATCCGCGCCCGTCCAGCCGTTCCAGCGTGGCCTCGGGTTTGCCTGTCTTGCCGTCCAACACATCGACGCTCTGCGCGCCGGGCAAAAGCGCCGTGACGCTCCAGCGACGGCCATTCTTGTGTGGTCCAAGGACCGAGAACGGGTCGGACATCGTGCCTGTCAGCAACGCTTCCGCAGTGCTGGCATCAAAGGTCGGTGTGTAGGTCGCGGTGTTCATTTGTCGTCCTCCAACAGCGATGAGACGCCCCAGATATCATCGGCATAGCCCTGAATGGTGCGGTCCGATGAGAACCAGCCGGAATGCGCGGTGTTAAGGACCGCCATCCGCGCCCAGCCATCGCTGTCGGCGAAACCTTCATCAACCTTGCGCTGCGCGTCCCAATAGGCGTCGAAATCCGCGGCTACCATGAAATAGTCGTCGCGCAAGAGCTTTTCGAGAACGGGCCAGTGGCGCGTCGGATCACCGGGTGAGTAGAACCCGGTGCGGATTTGGTCGATCACCTCGCTCAGGATCGGGCTTTGGTCGATATAGTTCTGCGTGACATATCCTTCGCGCGCGCCCTCGACCTGATCCGCCGTCATGCCGAAGATGTAGATATTGTCGTCCCCGACACAATCGCGGATTTCGACATTCGCGCCGTCCAGCGTGCCGATTGTCACCGCTCCGTTCAGCGCAAACTTCATGTTGCCGGTGCCCGAGGCTTCCTTGCCTGCGGTCGAAATCTGTTCGGACAGGTCTGCGGCGGGGATCAGGATTTCCGCCATGGAAACGTTGTAATTGGGCGGATAGACCACCTTGAGCCGATCACCGATGACCGGGTCATTGTTGATCGACTTGGCAATGTCGTTGATCAGCCGAATGATATTCTTGGCGTCGATATAGGCGGGTGCCGCCTTGCCTCCGAAGAACTTGACGCGTGGGGTCCATGCCGCGCCGGGATCGCGGCGGATCGCATTGGCAAGGGCCGCCGTTTCCAGCGCGTTCATCAGTTGGCGCTTGTATTCGTGAATGCGCTTGATCTGGATGTCGAACATCGCGTCTGGCGCGATGTCGACCCCCAATTTGTCGGAAACCCAGTCCGTCAACCGCCGCTTGTTTTCCTGTTTCACCGCCATGAACCGCTGGCAGAAATCCGGGTCGTCGGCCAAGGGTGCAATCCGTTTCAACTGCTCCAGATCGCGCACCCATTCGGTGCCTATGGTGTCGTTCAACAGATTGCGCAGGCCGGGATTGCAGCCATGCACCCAACGACGCGGAGTCACACCATTTGTCTGGTTCAGGATACGGTCGGGATAGACCGCGTGCAGATCGCTGAAGACGGTCTGTTTCATCAAGTTCGTGTGCAGTGCCGACACCCCGTTGACCTTCCGCGCACAGGTGAAGGCAAGTGTCCCCATGTTGACCTTGCCGTTATCAACGATATGGGTGTTGACGCCCGTTTCGGACGCTTTCACATCGCGGGCCAATCGGTTGTCAATACGTTCGATCAGTTGCATGTGCCGGGGCAGGATTGCGCCCATCAAGGACACCTCCCATGCCTCCAGCGCTTCGGGCAAAAGCGTGTGGTTGGTATAGTGCAGCGTTCCCTGAGCGATGTCGAAAGCCGCGTCGAAGCCCAGTCCGTGAACGTCCATCAACTGTCGGATCAACTCAGGCCCCGCAATCGCGGGGTGAGTGTCGTTCATCTGGATGGCGACCTTTGACGGCAGTGCCCGTAAATCGCCGTTATGCGCCAGAAAGCGGCGCATCAGGTCTTGCAGAGAGGCCGAGGTGAAGAAAAACTCCTGCTTCAGGCGCAGCTCCTTTCCGATCTCGGTGCTGTCGTCGGGATAAAGCACACGAGAGATCGTTTCGGCCAAAACCTCGGGGGCGGCGGCCTGCATGTATTCCCCACGGTTGAACGGGTCCAGATCGAAGATTTGTCGGGGCTTGGCAGACCACAGGCGCAGCGTGTTGGTCCAGCTTGCGCGCCACCCCGGAACGGGCGTGTCATAGGCTTGTGCCATCACGATGTCGGACGGCGTCCAGACCGCGCTTTTGCCGTTCTCTGTGACCTGACCCCCAAACCCGATGTCATAAAGACATTCAGAGCGTTCAAATTCCCAGTTGTGCTGGTGGCGCAGCCAATCTTCGGCCATTTCCATCTGGCGGCCATCTTCGAAGGATTGCCGGAACAGACCATGCGCATAGCGAATGCCATAGCCGTGGGCCGGGATGCCAAGGCAGGACAGGCTGTCGAGAAAACAGGCGGCAAGCCGACCCAGCCCGCCATTGCCCAATGCGGCGTCGGGTTCATCCCCCACAACATCGACAAAATCCACATCGTAAGCCGCAAGCGCCTCTTTCGCTTCGTCCTCAAGGCCAAGGTTGTTCACCGCGTCTTCAAGGATACGGCCCAACAGGAATTCCATCGAAAGATAGTAGACCCGCTTGCGGTCCTTCGCGTAGGTTTGATGCGTTGCATCGAACCATGGCGTGATCAGCCTGTCACGGACGGCTCGGGACAGGGCCAGACGCCAATCGGTGATGGATGCGCTGTCCGGCGTCTTGCCCACGCTATGGGCAAGATGGAAGTCGATCGCGCTGGCAAGTGTGCCTGAGGCATCGAAGTCTTTCATGGTTTTTCCAGTCAAGGTCATGTTTGTTTCAGGCCTGCGCGATGCGTCATGTGATGACGTCTGCGCTGCTTCGGCCAGTGTGTTTGGTTATGTCTGCAAGGGTTTCCGCCGCTGCGATCACAGGGGCAAGGGCCGCCTGCACGTCCTGCGTATGATCCCCGCTGCGGTCGACGAAGCGTTCCAGATAGACGCGAAGCGTGGCCCCTTGGGTTCCAGTGCCGGAAAGGCGCATCACGACGCGAGAGCCATCGGTGAAACCGATGCGCACGCCCTGTGCCTCGGTCAGGCTTTGATCAATCGGATCACGGTAGGCAAAGTCATCGGCGGTGCTCACTTCCAATCCCGCGACCACCGTGCCGGGCAGGTCCGCCAGACGTCCGCGCAGCGCCGCCATCAGCGCCTCGGCAGCTTCCGTCGGGATTTCTTCGTAATCGTGGCGCGAGTAGTAGTTGCGCCCAAAGCTGCGCCAATGGTCACTTTGCAATTGGACAATATCGCGCCCGTCACGCGCCAGAATATTCAGCCAGAGAAGCACCGCCCAAAGCCCATCTTTCTCTCGAATATGGTTTGATCCGGTGCCGGCACTTTCTTCTCCGCACAGCGTGGCTTTGCCCGCGTCCAGAAGATTGCCGAAAAACTTCCATCCGGTCGGCGTTTCAAAGCAAGGGATGCCAAGACGCACGGCAACCAGATCGACCGCCTGACTTGTGGGCATGGAGCGTGCCACACCCGCAAGTTTGCCCGAATAAGCGGGGGCCAGATGCGCATAAGCTGTCAGCAAGGCAAGACTGTCGGACGGCGAAATGAATGTGCCCTTGCCCATGACCATGTTGCGGTCGCCATCGCCGTCCGAGGCAGCCCCGAAATCGGGTGCGTCATCGCCGTTCATGATCGCCACCAGCTCGCTGGCCCAAACCGGGTTCGGGTCGGGATGCCCGCCGCCAAAATCCGGCGACGGCACAGCGTTGATGACCGACCCTTTGGGCGCGCCCAACGTTCCTTCAAGGATGCGTGTGGCATAGGGGCCGGTGACCGCATGCATGGCGTCGAAACAGATACGAAAGCCGCCCGCAAAAAGAGTGCCGATTGCGTCGAAATCAAAGAGTTCCTGCATCAGCGTTTCATAGTCACCGACGGGATCAACAACGTCGATCCGACAATCGCCAACTGTGAAGGACCCTGCCCTGCCGATATCTTCAGGCTCTTGTTCGGCAATCTTGTATTCCGTGATCTCAAGCGTCTTGGCAAAGATCGCATCGGTGATCTTTTCGGGCGCTGGCCCCCCATTGGGGGCGTTGAACTTGATACCGAAATCGCCGTTCTCGCCGCCGGGATTGTGGCTGGCTGACAGGATGATCCCGCCATCGGTTTGGTATTTGCGGATCAGGTTTGACGCGGCGGGTGTGGACAAGATGCCGTCTTGCCCGACGATCAGACGCGCAGCTCCGTTGGCCGCGGCCATCCTGATGATCACGCCGATTGCCTGCGTGTTGAAGAACCGACCGTCACCGCCAATGACATAGGTCTTGCCCGCCGCGCCGCCCGTGCCGTCAAAAATGCACTGCACGAAGTTTTCCAGATATCCTGGCTCACGGAAAACAGCCGTTTTCTTGCGCAAACCGGATGTTCCGGGCTTTTGCCCCTTAATGGGCGTGGTCTGAACAGTCTTGAAGACCATCTTTTTTCTCCATTCTTCTGGGGTTCGACCGAGCCTGAGCGCGCATGTCTTCGGCAAGCCTTTTGAAAGCCTCCGACTTTGCGATCTCATCGACGGTGAAAGGGGCCTTCAGCCGCCAGTTCGGATAACTGTCGACCGTGCCCGGCAGGTTCTGTTGGGACGTGCGCCCCGCGATATCATCAAGCTGGATCGACACCATGCTGGCATTCGCGCGTGCCAGTTGACGATGAATTTCCGGCACCGGGTCCGAGGAGCCGAGTGTTTCGCGCGCACGTGTGCGATCCGCGCGGGTTTTTTCCAGCATCTGCGCATCAATGACGCCGAGCTGATGCCTTACGCGCGCGTCTTCAGCGCTGAAAAATCCGGCGACGGTGGGCGTGTCATGGGTCGCAAATCCACAAATCGCCAAGCGTCGTGTCTTTGCGGTATCAGTGAAACCACCGGTCGTCGTGCGCATATATTGCAGCACGTCCAGACCGTAGACACCCGAGGCAGAGAGCTTTTCGCGCAGCCCCTCGGGGACCAGACCCAGATCCTCGCCCACGACGATTGTATTGCTGCGCACACTTTCAATTGCCACAACCGCAAGAAGCGCGTCGAACGGATAGCTGACGTAAGTGCCCTCGGTCCCGCCATCGGGGATCCAGAAGCTGCGCATCAGGCCCAAAACATGGTCGATCCGGATCATGCCCGCGTGCCGCATGACGGACCGAAGCAGGCGTGCGAACCCGGCATACCCTTCAGCCCGGAGTTTCAGCGGCGATTGCGGCGCAAGGCCCCAGCTTTGACCAACGGGACCAAGAGGATCAGGCGGCGCACCAAGTGTGGCACCGGTGATCAAAGAGCTGTCCTTCACCCAAGTCTCTGCCCCGCCAAGACGCGGACCGACTGCGAGATCGAGGTAAAGACCAACGCGCATCCCGGCTTTGCATGCCCTGACCTGCGCGTCTGCAAGTTGCATGTCAGCCCGCCATTGCTCCCATTTGGTGCGGGCGATTTCTTCTTCATGGGTTGTTTCGAAAGCCGCGAGGGCATCCGCATCATGGTCGCGGTATGGCGCGGGCCAAGTGCGCCAATCTGCGCCAAAACTGGTGGACAGCGCTTCGAACAGAGCAAATTCGTGAAGGGCGGTCCCTGCCCGTTCAACATAGGTTTCAAAAGCGCGTCGCTGTGGCGCGCTGTCGGGAAGGTCACAAAAGCTGGCAAACTGATCTGCAAGCGCGTGCGCTGTGTTTCGCAATGCGGATGGGTAATCAACAAGTTCCGCATCGTCACCCCTGTGGCCGCCACCGACATCACAATGCCATATGTTCAAAAACCCACGATGGCTGGGGGAATACGGGCTGATCACATCGTCAGGCCGGACGTGTCCCATCGCATGCACGGGGTTGATACCCACAAAGTCCGCGCCATGCGCCGCCATCGCAGCGGCATAGTCACCAAGCAATCCATAGCTTCCAATCTGCGCGGTATCTCCGTCGGTCAGACCATAGAGCGGTGCCAGCACACCCCAGATGCGCCGTTCGGCGATATGATCTTCCAGCCGAACAGCACCGACCGGACGAGCCAGAACCCATGTGGTGAAATCGCGCACACCAGAACGTAAGCGCAAGCGATGGATGCCCAGTGGCAGGCCGGGAAGCGAAATCCTGTTCGTCGGCTGCCCTTGGGCAAGCGTTTCACCGGTGCCTTCGGCCTCAAGCTTCCATTCCGCAGGTTGGGTCAACGTCAGCGCACAAGCCTCGCCGGCGTCGACGACAACTTCAGGCGGCAACGGCTGTGCGGCGTCTTCGGTCTGCATTTGCTGCAACAGCACCTGCGCATCCGTATCCGAGCAGACATCCAACTGCATCGCCTGCAACACTGCGATCTGAGTGTCGCGCGGCACCAAGATCGTCTGGCCATCAAACCCGCGATAGTGCCCGTGCACGCCGACATGGGTGCAAAGCTGGGATATCCAGTCTGTCATGCTGTGACCTGCGTGCCGACAAAGACCACCAGAGAATGGGCAGCAACCGGCTGCCTGTGACGTTCGGTGACGATTGCGGCGGGAACGGTGGGGGCGGCAGTGTCCAGCACACGTTCCCATTGTTGCTCTGAACCCGGATCAGGCAGCATCGCACATTTGTCGCTTGCCCCGCCATTCACCACGATCACAACCATACCCGACTGTGACAGCGTGCTTTCCACGCCGCCACGGATAAGCAGACAAAATCCGTCAAGCGAGGAATCGCGCCAGTTCAACGCGCCACCCTTCAAACTGTACCAAGCGACATCCGGCAGCTCATCTTGCCGCAAACGCCCGTGCAGGTAATGGCCCTGTCGCAAAACCGTGTTGTCCCGGCGCAACGCAATCAGGCGCTTGGCAAAGTCCAGAAGGCCGCTGTCAGCGTCTGCCCAATTGATCCAACTGGTTTCATTGTCCTGACAATAGGTGTTGTTGTTTCCACGCTGCGTGCGCCCCAGTTCGTCCCCGGCCAGAAGCATGGGCGTTCCTTGGGACAGGAAAACCGTCGCCAAAAGATTGCGCGCCCGCTGCGCGCGGCGGGCCAGGATAGCGGCGTCCCGCGTATCACCCTCGACACCGCAATTGTCGGACAGGTTATGCCCATGGCCATCGGCGTTGCTTTCGCCGTTGGCTTCGTTGTGCTTTTCGCGATAGCGGGTCACATCGGCCAGCGTGAAACCGTCATGGGCGGCGACGAAATTGATCGAACTGTAAGGCTTGCGCCCGGAGTGATCGAATATCGATGCCGTGCCCAGCAAATTGCCCGCCAGTTCCCGCGCCGCATGTGCGTCGCCACGCCAGAATTTGCGTGTGGTATCGCGGAACCTGTCGTTCCATTCACCCCAATCGGCGGGAAACCCACCAAGCTGGTAGCCCCCGGGGCCGATATCCCATGGCTCTGCAATCATCTTGCACCGGCTCAGGACCGGGTCCTGACGGATTGCATCAAAGAATCCGCCGCGCAAATCAAAGCCATGCTGTTCGCGCCCCAACGTCGTGGCAAGATCGAACCGGAACCCGTCGATCCCCATGACTGTCACCCAATATCGCAGGGAATCCAGAACCATACGCAGAACATAAGGATGATGGACCGCCACGGTGTTTCCGCAGCCGGTATCGTTCACATAGTACCGGGCATGACTGGCCTGAAGCGCATAGTAAGCTGCGTTGTCCAACCCGCGAAAAGACAGGGTCGGCCCGCGATGATCACCTTCGGCGGTGTGATTGAAGACGACATCCAGAATGACCTCGATGCCCGCGGCATGAAGCCGGTCGACGGCATCACGGAACCCATCTACACCGTTCGGCCCGAGATAGCGGGGTTCAAGGGCAAAAAAGCCAAGGCTGTTATAGCCCCAATAATTCGTCAGCCCGCGCTCGACCAGGAAACCATCGTCGAGAAACGCGTGCACCGGCAACAGCTCCAGCGCGGTTACACCCAGATCGCTGAGATGTGCGATGATGGCATCACACCCAAGCGCCTCGTAGGTGCCACGCAGGTTTTCCGGCACATCGGGATGAAGTTGGGTCAGGCCTTTGACATGGGCCTCGTAAATGACGGTTTCCGACCACGATCTGCGCGGGGCTGGCGTTCCGCTCCACGGCATGTCGGGTTCCGGCACGATGGATTTGGGAACAAAGGCGGCGCTGTCTACCTGGCTTGGCCCAGCGTCGCGTTCAGGCATCGCAATGTCATAACCCAATGTTTCCTTGGCTGCACGCCACTCACCATGAAACGCGCGGGCATAGGGATCAGCAAGCAGTTTCTTCGGATTGAAACGGTGGCCCCGAT